>USJQ01000001.1 GCA_900554985.1 uncultured Collinsella sp.
TTCCCGAGCGCGCCTGTCAGATCACTGACACTTTTGCGCTGATTCGTGGCGGCGAGTGCTGGCTCGTCGGACTGCATATCCACCCTTATAGCCATGGTGGCGTGTGGAATCGCGATCCCGACCGTCGGCGTCGTCTGCTGCTGCACCGCAAGGAGATCGACTTTCTTGACGGCAAACTTCGCAACCGTGGTTATGCGCTGGTTCCGTTGGAGCTCTACTTTAATACCGACGGCCGCGTAAAGCTGCTGCTGGGTCTGGGTCGCGGCAAGAAGCTCTACGACAAGCGCGAGGACATGGCCAAGCGTGATGTCCAACGGGAGATCGACCGCGCCCTTAAGGAACGCAACCGCTAGGCACTCTGTATAAGTTGCGGTGGAATACGGACTGTTTTGCCTATTTGAGGGGCTATTCAGTCCCTATTTCACCGCAACTGCGGGCGTCTCATCTTTCTTACTGTTCTGACACATATGTCTCAAAGGCGGCGTCCGTTATGGGCGTCGCCTTTTTTGTGGGTACATACATCCATGAGGTTCCAACCCGAGCTAGGGGAGTGATCGTTATGGACAAAACTGCGTTCTTTACCATGCCGAGTGGCCTGTACGTGGTGAGCGCCGCGGCGGACGGGCTGCGTGCCGGCTGCGTCATCAACACAGCGGTGCAGGTGACATCCGCCCCGCCGCGCATCTCGATTGCCGTGAACAAGGAAAATGTCACGTCCGGCGTAATCGCATCGGCTAAGGCTTTTGCGCTGACCGTGATTGACCAGACCGCCGACATGCTCTACATCGGTAACTTTGGGTTCCGCACCAGCAGCGATTATGGCAAGTTTGCCAAATACGAGACCCGCGAGACGGCTCTGGGCATGCCCTATGTGCCCGAGCACGCGGCGGCCCTGTGTCGCTGCCGTTTGATCGACACTGTGGATGTGGGAACGCATCTGCTGTTTCTTGGCGAGGTCGAGGATGCCGAGCGCCTGAGCGACGAGACGCCGCTGACGTACGACTACTATCACAAGGTGCTAAAGGGCAAGACGCCGCCCAAAGCCTCGTCGTATCAAGGCTAGAAATGTTCTAAAAATACTTGCATTATGTTATTGAGAATATATACTAATAAGTAAGTACACCAGCAGTCACGTTCGAGAGGAGAACATCATGGCTGAGGAGAAGAAGACGTATAAGTTTGTGTGCACCGTTTGCGGTTACGAGGTTGAGGTCGACACGCCCGAGCTGCCCGAGGACTACGTGTGCCCGGTGTGCGGCGTCGGTCCCGATCAGTTTGAGCTCGTCGAGGAGTAACTCGCAGGCACACGGCGAAAGCCGAACATAGCTCTGTCCAAGGGTCCCGGTCGAATTCTCGGCCGGGACCCTTTTGATTTATCTGACGGTTTAAAACGGTCTCACGTGTTACAGATTAAGACGTTATATCTGGACAGTCACGCCATCCCAATTACATCCCCGTTAGCAGCACGATGTCGAGAATCGTCACGATGACGCCGATCCCTACGAGCAGCGCGTTGAGCGGGCGCGAGTTGGCGTATTTGCCCATGACGCGGGGCGAACTGGTGAGTCGTATGAGCACAAAGACCGTAATCGGCAGCTGAAGCGACAGCAGCGCCTGACTCCAAATGAGACCCTCAAAAGGATTCGGGACGACCAGGCACGCCGCCACTGCGCCGACGAAACAGGCCGCCACCCCGATCGAGGAATGTCGGTCGTGGATGTCGTATTCCTCGTCGAACATGCCCGCGGTGATGGTGCCCGCCGCCATGCCCGCCGTCACGCTACTCGATATGCCCGCAAACAGCAGTGCCGCCGCAAAGATGATTGAGCTTGCCGGGCCCAGAATGGGGGAGAGCGTGGCCGCTGCGACGGCGAGGTCGTCTACGACAATGCCGTGCGCAAAGAAGGTCGTTGCGGCCAGGATGACCATGGCCGAGTTGATTGCCCAGCCCACGCCCATCGAAAAGAGCGTGTCGAAGAGCTCGTAGCGCAGACGTTCTTCGATAACTCGCTCGCCTTGGCCTTCGAAGTGCATGGATTGGATGACTTCGGAGTGCAGGAAGAGGTTGTGGGGCATAACGACCGCGCCTAGGACGCTTACGATAATCGCGGCCGAGCCGGTGGGCATACTGGGTGTGATCCAGCTTGTGGCGGCTTGCGGCCAGTCGACCTTGACTAGTGCAAGCTCGGCTAAAAACGAGAGTCCCACCACGCCCACGAAGGCGATGATCCGTCGCTCGGCGCGTTTGTAGGAGCTTGTCATGAGCATGGCAATCGATACTGCCGCGACGATGATGCAGCCGGCGCGTACGGGCAGGCCAAAGAGCATTTGAAGCGCGATCGCACCGCCCAGGACTTCGGCCATGGCGGTGGCGATGGTCGCGAGATAGGCACTGGCGAGCACCGTGCGCCCAACGAAGCGGGGGAGATAACGTGTCGTGGCCTCGGCAAGACACATGCCCGTGGCGATGCCCAGGTGTGCCGCGTTGTGCTGCAGCACAATGAGCATAATTGTGGACAGCGTGACGATCCACAGCAGTGCGTAGCCAAACTGCGAGCCCGCGGCCATATTGGAGGCCCAGTTGCCCGGGTCGATAAAGCCGACGGTCACGAGTAGCCCGGGGCCGATATTCCGCGCAATGTTTAGGCCTCCGTGACCGCCGGTGCGTCGGGAGCCAAAATGATGTTTGAGATGGTTGAGCATGGTGAGCTCCTGCGTGCCGTTTGCTTGACGCCGCAAAGGATACCCGTTTTAGGCTAAGAAGTTAACCAAGACTAACAAAATTGTTGTATTTGAATAGGATGGTGGAAGGGGATTGCTGAAATGTCTTGATCTGTAACAACTAGGGATGGAAATTGGATCTTACTGTTACAGATTGAGATGTTTGAAGTGGTGAGCTAACAGGCCGAACTTGGGGCCTATGTTGTCGCCCTTGAGGTCGGCGGTGTCCACTCGTGGGGCGTGCGTTACGCGATTGTTTCGAAACGGGTGGGAAACACAACGGGCCGGCGATGCTCCTACTATGCCTATTCAACTGACTGTCTAAATATCTAGGGGAGGATCGCGATGCAGGCAGATTCCGCTCAGCAGCAGGGCCTTTATCGCCCCGAATTCGACCACGATGCATGTGGCATCGGCGCGCTTGCCGATATCAACGGTGAGCGCCATCACCAGATTCTGGACGACGCGCTGTCCATTCTGGTCAACTTGGAGCACCGCGGCGGTCCGGGACTCGAGAAGAACACCGGCGACGGCGCCGGCATCCTGTTCCAGGTTCCGCATCACTTTTTCCGCAAAGAGGCCCAAAAGTGCGGCCAGATTCTGCCGGCAGAGGGCGACTATGGCGTGGCCATGCTGTTCTTCCCGCAGGACGACAAGGGCGTAGAGGATGCCCGTCGCGTGTTTGAGGAGGGCTGCGCCGAGGCCGGCGTGCCACTGCTCTTTTGGCGCGAGGTGCCGGTCGACCCGCACGACCTGGGCGAGACGGCGCGTGCCTGCATGCCCACCATCCTGCAGGCCTTCCTGGGCCGCCCCGACGACACGCCCGCCGGCGATGCCTTCGAGCGTCGCCTGTACGTGTGCCGCCGCACCATCGAAAAGAAGGCCGATGCCGAGTTCGCCCTGCGCGACAAGATCTTCTACGTGTGCTCCATGAGCTCGCGCACCATCGTGTACAAGGGCATGCTGGTCGCCACGCAGATGCGCCGCTTCTTCATCGACCTCAACGACGCCGCCGTCAAAACGGCCGTGGCGCTCGTCCACTCGCGCTACTCCACCAACACCACGCCCAGCTGGGAGCGTGCGCACCCCAACCGCTTTATCATTCACAACGGCGAGATCAACACCCTCAAGGGCAACGTCAACTGGATTCGCGCCCGCGAACCCAACCTGTACAGCCCCGTGCTGCAGCACGATCTTGAGCGCGTGATGCCCATCATCAACCGCGAGGGTTCCGACTCCGCGATTCTGGACAACGTGCTCGAATTCTTGGTCATGAACGGTCGCCCGCTCACGCGTGCCGCGTCCATGTTGCTGCCCGAACCGTGGGACCACAACGATAGCCTGAGTGAGGAGCGCCGCGCCTACGACGCTTACCAGTCCATGCTCATGGAGCCCTGGGACGGCCCGGCGGCCATCGCCTTTACCGACGGTCGCACGCTGGGCGCCGCCCTCGACCGCAACGGCTTGCGCCCCGCCCGCTACTACGTGACGCGCGATGGCCGCTTTATGCTGGCAAGCGAAGTGGGCACCATCGAGGTACGCCCCGAGAACATCCTGACGAGCGGTTGCCTGGGACCGGGCCAGATGCTCGAGGTCGATTTTGCCCGCGGTCGCGTGATCTACAACGACGAGCTGCGCGCCCGCTATGCCAAGGAGAAGCCCTACCGCGACTGGATTGCCGAGGAGACGCTGACCGTCGACGCGCTCGATGAGCCCGCCGCGCCCGCGTCCGCCGAGGATGCCGAGGTGCCCGCCGCTGTGCGCATGGCCAAGCTCGGCTACCACTGGGATGACGTCGACGAGGTCGTGCGTCCCATGGCCCAGCAGGGCAAGGCGCCGCTCGCCTCGATGGGCATTGATGCGCCGCTGGCCTGCCTGTCCAAAAAGACACGCTCCTTCTACGACTACTTCTACCAGCTATTCGCCCAGGTCACGAACCCGCCGATCGATGCCCTGCGCGAGTACATGGTCACCTCGACCACGCTCTACCTGGGTAACCACGGCAACCTGCTCGAGGATTCTCGCACGGCCTGTCAGCTGGTGCGCTTGGAGCGCCCGTTGCTGAGCGAGGAAGAGTTTGACCGCATCTGCGCCATCGACCGTGTGGGCTTTAAGACCCGCCGTTTCCGTGCCGTGTACCGCCGCGACGCGGGTGAGGGCGCGCTGCAGGCTGCGCTCAAGCAGCTTGCAGAGGATGTTGAGGCTGCGGTCCGCGACGGCGTGAACATCGTGGTGTTGAGCGATCGCGCCGCTGCGGGTGAGGTGCCCGTGCCGTCGCTGCTCGCCGTGGGCTGCGTGCACAACCACCTGATCCGCGCCGGCGTGCGTACCTTTGCCGACATCGTGGTGGAGTGCGGCGACGCCGTGTCTCCGCACGACTTTGCGGCACTGGTGGGCTACTCCGCGAGCGGCATCTATCCGTACAACGCACATGCGTGCATCCGCGATCTGGCGGCACGCGGCGACCTGGACGTGACGGCCGAGCAGGGCATCGCCAACTACAACAAGGCTGCGACCGCCGGCATCGTTTCCATCATGTCCAAGATGGGCATCTCCACGGTGCAGAGCTACCATTCGGCGCAGATATTCGAGGCCGTGGGCTTTACGCCGGAGTTCGTCAACGCATACTTTGCCGGCACGGTGAGCCGTGTGGGCGGTATGGGTATCGAGGACGTCGAGCGCGAGCAGAATGAGCGCTACGACGCCGCGCTCGCCATCCTTAAGAGCCCGGCTCCCGACCAGCTGCCCACGCTGGGCCTGACCAAGTGGCGCCCGCTCGGCGGCGAGGATCACCTGATCGACCCGCAGACTGTCTACCTGCTGCAGACCGCCTGCCGTGAGGACAGCTACGACACCTTTAAGGAGTACAGCGCCCGCCTGCACCGCACCGGCCGTGCCGTGCGCCTGCGCGACTTGCTCGACTTTAATGCCAGCGGCCGCACGCCGGTTTCGCTCGACGAGGTGGAGCCCGCGCTCAACATCGTCCGCCGCTTTAACACCGGCGCCATGTCGTATGGCTCCATCAGCATAGAGGCGCACGAGTGCATGGCCATCGCCATGAACCGCCTGCATGGCCGTTCCAACTCGGGCGAGGGCGGTGAGGACCCGCGTCGCGAGACCCCGCTGGCCAACGGTGATTCCAAGAACTCCGCGATCAAGCAGGTGGCAAGTGCGCGCTTTGGCGTGACGAGCCGCTACCTGTGCAGCGCCTTCGAGATTCAGATCAAGATGGCCCAGGGCGCCAAGCCCGGCGAGGGTGGCCACCTGCCCGGCAAGAAGGTCTACCCCTGGATCGCCGAGGTCCGTCAGTCCACGCCCGGCATCGGCCTGATCTCGCCTCCGCCGCACCACGATATTTACTCTATCGAGGACCTGGCAGAGCTGATCTTCGATCTTAAGAACGCCAACCCCGGCGCACGCGTGTCGGTCAAGCTGGTCAGCGAGGCCGGCGTCGGCACCATCGCCACCGGTGTGGCCAAGGGTGCTGCCGACAAGATCTTGATCAGTGGCCATAACGGCGGCTCGGGTGCCGCGGCGCGCGATTCCATTTGGCACGCCGGCCTGCCGCTGGAGCTCGGCCTTGCCGAGGCCCAGCAGACGCTGCTGCAAAACGGCCTGCGCTCGCGCGTGGTGCTCGAGGCCGACGGCAAGCTCATGGACGGTACCGATGTCGCCGTTGCCTGCCTGCTGGGCGCCGAGGAGTTTGGCTTTGCGACCATGCCGCTCATCTCCATGGGTTGCCTCATGCAGCGCGACTGCCAGCAGGACACCTGCCCGGCCGGCATCGCTACGCAAAACTGCCGCCTGCGTCGCGGCTTCCGCGGCAAGCCCGAGCACGTCGAGCACTTTATGCTCTTTGTTGCCGAGCAGCTGCGCGAGGTCATGGCGAGCCTGGGCTTCCGCACCGTCGACGAGATGGTCGGCCATCCCGAGTGCCTGCGCCAGGTCGAGGTCCCGGGCAACCGCAAGGCCAACCTGCTCGATCTGTCGCCCGTGCTGGCGAGCGCGACCTGCGAGTTCGGTGCTCATATCCCGGGTGCCGACGGTCGCCACTTCCTGCCGCAGATGGCCGCGGACAGTGAGCTCGACAAGACGCTCGACTCCACGTTGTTTGTGCCCTATACGGCCGATGCCCGTGCGCACCTGCGTCCGATTCGCTTCCGCGCCGATATCGCCAACGTCAACCGCTGCGTGGGCACCATCCTGGGCAACGCGGTGACCAAGGCGCATCCCGAGGGCCTGCCCGCCGGCTCCATCACCATCGATTGCGATGGCTCGGCCGGTCAGAGCTTTGGCGCTTTCCTGCCGCGCGGTATTACGCTCAACGTGTGCGGCGACGCTAACGACTACTTTGGCAAGGGCCTTTCGGGCGGCGAGGTGTCGGTGCGCCCCAACCCGCATGCGACCTACAAGTTCGACGAGAACATCATCGTGGGCAACGTTGCGTTCTTTGGTGCTACGAGCGGCCGCGGCTTCATTAACGGTCTTGCCGGCCAGCGTTTTGCCGTGCGCAACTCCGGTGCCACCGTGGTGGTCGAGGGCTGCGGCAACCATGGCTGCGAGTACATGACGGGCGGTCTGGCGCTCATCCTGGGCGAGGTCGGGCAGAATTTTGCTGCCGGCATGACAGGCGGCGTGGCCTATGTCTTTGACCAGTACGGCACGCTCAGTGCCCGCGTGAACCACGAGAGCGTTGAGCTCAAGGCCCCGACGGCCGGCGAGCTGGCGCAGATTCGCGAGCTCATCCAGGAGCACGTGGACGCGACGCAGAGCCCGCGCGGCATTAAGCTGCTCTACAGCTTTGAGACGATGAGCAAGCACTTTGTGAAGGTCATTCCGACCGAGTACGAGCGCGTGCTGGCGATTGTCTCCGCGGGCGAGGCTGCCGGCAAGACGCATGCGCAGGCCGAGGAGCTGGCGTTTGACATCGTGACCGGTCGCGCGAGTGCCGCGGATGTCGCTCGCTTTGATGCTGCGGGCGGTGCTGCGGGCGCTGCGTCCGTGGCTACCAGCTCTGTTGCTTCGACCAAGAAGGGGGCGTAAGTGCCATGGGTAAGCCCGGTGCTTTTCTTGATATCGATCGCGTGACCCACGAGCTTCGCCCCGTGGAGGAGCGCGGCCATGATTTTGATCCGCTGTACGTGGAGCTCGATGACGATGCACGTCGCGCCCAAGCGAGCCGCTGCATGATGTGCGGCGTGGCGTTTTGCCAGATGGGCGCGAGCTTTGGCAAGGCGCGCCCGAGCGGCTGTCCGCTGCACAACCTGATTCCCGAGTGGAATGAGCTGGTGTACCGCGGCCGCTGGGACGAGGCTGCCGAGCGTCTGTCGCTCACCTCGCCCATGCCCGAGTTCACGAGTCGCGTGTGCCCGGCGCTGTGCGAGGCCGCGTGCAACCTGGGTTCGGTCGATGGCATGCCCACGACGATTCACGACAACGAGCGCGCGATCAGCGACCACGAATGGGCCAACGGCGGTCCGCGCCGCTTTGAGCCGGCGGGGGAGGGCGCACCCACGGTTGCCGTGGTGGGCTCCGGTCCTGCTGGCCTGGTGGCAGCATGGGAGCTCGCCCGTCGCGGCGCGCGCGTGACGGTGTTTGAGCGCGACGACCGCCCGGGCGGTCTGCTCATGTACGGCATTCCCAACATGAAGCTCGAGAAGTCTGTGGTCGAGCGTCGCGTGGCGCTCATGCGCGAACTGGGCATTGTGTTCGAGCTGGGCGCCGACGTGAGCGATCCCAAGGTTACCGCCAGGCTCGACGACTTTGACGCTGTCGTGGTGGCTGCCGGCGCTCGTGCGCCCCGCGGTCTTTCGGCTGCGAACGTGGATGCTCCGGGTGTGGTGTACGCGGTGGACTACCTGACGGCTTCGACCGTCTCGGTGCTCGATGGCGGCGAGCCCGCGGTGAACGCGCGCGGCCTGGACGTTGTGGTCATTGGCGGTGGCGATACTGGAAACGACTGCGTGGGTACCGCGGTACGCCAGGGTGCGCGCAGCGTGCGCCAGTTTGAGTTCTTGCCGGCTGCGCCCGATAAGCGCGCGGCGAGCAACCCCTGGCCGCAGTGGCCCAACGTTAAGAAGACCGACTACGGCCAGCAGGAGGCTATCGTTGCGATGGGTGGCGAGATGCGTGCCTGGGGCGTGGATACGCTCGAGGTGCTGCTGGACAAGAAGGGTGCGGCTGCGGGTTTGCGCGTAGTCGATCTGGACTGGTCGGCGGGAAAGCCCGAGCGCATTGCGGGCTCCGAGCACGAGGTGCCGGCGCAGCTGGTGCTCATCGCCTGCGGCTTTACGGGTCCCGAGCACGGCGTGTTCGATGCGGTGGGCGTGCCTGTTGCCACCGCTGGTCGTCCGCTGCCGGTGATGGCTGCCGAGGGCTCGCGCCTCGCGGCTCGCACGGAGGGTGTTGCCGCGGATGCCGCACCGGTGTACGTGACCGGTGACGCCCGCAACGGCAGCTCGCTCGTGGTGAGTGCTATGGCCGATGCCCTGGCCTGCGCAGCCGAGGTCGCCGAGGCGTTGGAGCTGTAAAGTAGTCATTTAAGAACGTCCTCAATGACTAGTCATTTTTTGTCTAGCCGTTGGGGACACTCTTTGCGAGCGATTTGCTCGTTTGTCGACGTACGGGTGTTCATTTGTCGACTTCTTGGGCTGTGGTCACCTGTTGTTTCTGTGGTGGCTGCGGGCATCTGGCTCAAAAGGGCGGGTTGGCTGTCTATGTCTACCTGCGGTTTTGTTGCGGTGCGCTCATTCGGTCAAGTGTCCCGTCAAGTGTTTGGTCAGCATCTGGTTTGCAGTCGAAGGCCTATTTTGCCCGCGCTTGCCTCGGCTGCTCGCCCTCCTCGTAAGCTCAAATTGAGGTCCATCAGTTTGAGGAGGATGCCATGACTGACCAAGTTTTTGATCGAGCGCAGCTGGCCGAAGCCGTCGGCAACGATATTGCCGACATGGCTCACTTTTGGATGCTGCGGAAGTTTCAATTCCTGGAGCCGGCGCGCGAGCAGTTCGAGATTATCGTCGATCCGTGGCTGAGCTATTGCGAGGAACCTTCTCAAAACGAAATCATGGCCTACAACATGGCGTTTACCGATTGGCTGCTGTTTGAGCGCCCCTATTACCACGGCAAGACGCTGTTGGAGCTGTATGTGGACGAGCCGCCAGCGTCAATTTCTCCTGCTTCGCTCGGGCGACTTAAGCAGGTACGCGACACGCAGTATTTCTCGCGCTTTGGCATTTTGGACAAGGATCCTGCGACTGGTATGGTCGTGCTGAAGGACACGCGCACCGACCGTCGCTTTGACGTCTACGACCCACATATCGTGCAAAAGGAGCACTGGAACGATGGCGCGATTGCGGTGCGACTCGCGTGCGTCGACGATGTCTGGCTGACGGCGGGGCAGCTCTACCTGTATGATATCGCGCGCCTGAGCGACACGGCGGTCGACGGGCCGGGCGCGGTGCATCCCGAGGACCTGGAGGACGGTTTCGACACCTCGTGCATCAGCTTCTTTTTGCGCCTGGTCCGCGACATCATGGGTGCCCAGGGGCGGTATGTGAAGTCGCTCAACATCTACGAACAGGAATGGGAGTAGGGGATGGACGGTTGTCGCCTGCCTTGCCTTCTGCCTTTATGTCTCGATCTGTAACGTTTAGGGACAAAAACCGGTCTACCTGTTACAGATCGAGAAGAATACTTGGGTGCCGCTGGTTTGTCTAAATCTGTAACGTTTAGGGGCCTGGAGAACGTCTAACTGTTACAGATCAAGATGTTTATCAGCGGAGGCAACGGTGACAATGGCCCATTTCTCCGATGTGGCGGTGATGAAAGTGTCTAATACCGTTTTCAAACACAAGCATGCAACACGTAACACCTTGGCGCGGAATAGGATGCTTGCCAGGCTCACGGAGGCGGCTGAACAAGGCGTGCTGCTTGTGACGCACGACAATGCCGAGCTCATGTGGCTGCGGCGTCATGTGGGGACCGATGACATTGCGGAGCCCGAGCCGTATTTGTTCTGTTTTCAACATGATTGGGATGTACTGACGCCGGCGGAGCGAGCGCTGCGTACCGTCAAAGGGCTTGCGGAGTTTCATCCAGATTGGGCGTTTTGGGGTTACGACGCGGCCCTTTTGTGGGGTCTGGAGGTGCCGAATGATCTGCTCGGGCCGCGATTTCTTGTTAAAACAGGTTGCTCGGTGCCGCTGAGTGCAGGATGCCGGCTGTTGCGTCCGCAGGCGGCGGGTACGCTTGAGCGCGTCGACGGCGTGCGAGTGACGCCGTTTTGGCGCACGGTGAAGGATTGTCTGCTGCGTGCGCCGTTTTCGTATGGTCTGGCGATCGCCGATTCTGCGCTGCGGGCGAAGGGCATATCGCGCGACGGCCTCTGCGAACGGCTCCAGGCCGATTGCGAGGGCAGACGCGGGTATCGCAGAGCTCAGGTGATTGCGTCGCATGCGGACGGGCTGTCCGAAAACGGTGGCGAGTCTCGTTTTCGGGCGTTCTTTATTGCATACGGTTTTCCGGTGCCAGAGTTGCAAGTGGAGTTTCGTGACCCGCTAGATTCGAGCCAAGTGTTTCGCGTTGATTATTTCTGGAGGCTCGAGGACGGGACGTGCGTGATTGGGGAGCTCGATGGAAAGGGAAAGTATGCCTTACAGAACGACGAGGGTCGGGAGTCGGTCGACCCATTCGTGGCAGAACGTCAGCGAGAGTCTCATCTGACGATGCTCGGACATAAGGTGCTGAGGTTTACGTTTGATGAGCTCAAGAATCCGGGGAAGCTGGCTGAAAAGATGAGACTGGCGGGCATTCCGCAGTGGGCCGATTTGGCTGAGGAATGGAGACGCCAGTGGTATGGACGCTGAGAGGTTTTGTCTCGATCTGTACCGTTTAGAGGCTGTTTGAGCTCGTAATTGTTACAGATCGAGACAAGCCGGTGAAACGTCGACCGAATGTCTCGATCTGTAAAATCAAGGGCCTAATAACCCTGTACCTGTTACAGATCGAGACATTTCCCTGGTGTCGCTGGGGTGGGACTGCAACGTATTCCGTCCCCCACATCCCCTCTTTCCTCCGTTAACCGATATGTCTGTGGCAATCGGGCTGCACTGGATAACAATGGACAGATGTTCAAGTTTTCTGAGGGGGAGGAGCTCGATATGGCGTCTGCCGATCGTTCTACGTTGTTTATCAATGCGACCATTCTGGATGGCTCGGAGCATATGGAGCCGCAACCCGATATGGCCGTGGCCGTTGAGCGCGGTGTCATCACGTGGGTGGGGCCGAGTGCTGTGGCGCAGGCGCCTGCAGGTGCCGAGGTCATCGACCTGGCCGGCGCGTACCTCATGCCCGGCCTCATCAATATGCATGTGCACCTGTGCGGCTCGGGCAAGCCTGTCTCGGCCGGCGATGCGGGCGCACTTATGAAGAAGCTCGATAATCCCGTGGGCCGCGCCATCGTCCGCCACATCCTCAAAGGCAGCGCCCAGCAGCAGTTGGCAAGCGGCGTGACCACGGTGCGCGGTGCGGGTGACCCGCTGTTTGCCGATATTGCCGTGCGCAACGCTATCGACGCCGGCAAGTATCAGGGTCCGCGTCTGGTGGCGCCGGGAACGGGTGTCACGGTGCCGGGCGGTCACGGTGCGGGGCTGTTCGCGCAGGTCGCCGATACCCCCGATGAGGCGGCCGAACAAGTGCGTGACTTGTATGCGCGCGGTGCCGACGTCATCAAGCTGTTCGTGACGGGCGGCGTGTTCGACGCGACCGAAGTAGGTGAGCCGGGCGTGCTGCGCATGCCGGTCGAGGTTGCCGCGGCGGCGTGCAAGGCTGCGCACGAGGTGGGCCTGCCGGTTATGGCTCATGTCGAGAGCACCGAGGGCGTGAAGGCCGCGCTTGAGGCCGGCGTCGATACGATCGAGCACGGTGCCCCGATGACTCCCGAGATCTTGGAACTGTACCGCGGCGCCGCGGGCACGCAGCTTGAGGGGCGTGCGCCCAGCGTTACCTGCACTATCAGCCCCGCGCTGCCGTTTGTGCTGCTCGATCCGGAGAAGACCCATTCGACCGACACGCAAAAGAAGAACGGCGACATTGTGTGTTCGGGCATCATCGAGAGCGCCCGTGCCGCACTGGAAGCTGGCGTTAAGGTGGGCCTGGGCACGGACTCGAGCTGCCCGTTTGTGACGCAGTACGACATGTGGCGTGAGGTTGCCTATTTTGCCAAGTACGTGGGCGTGAGCATCGCCTTTGCGCTGCGTACGGCTACACAGATCAATGTCGAGCTGCTGGGGCTGGGCGGCGAGACCGGTACGATCGAGTGCGGCAAGGCTGCCGATATCTTGGTAACGCGCAAGAACCCGCTCGATGATCTGCGCGCACTGCGTGAGCCGACGTACGTGATGTGCCGTGGTGATCTGGTGCGCAAACTCAAGGTGAAGCGTATTCCCGAGGTGGACGCCGAGCTCGACGCGATTATGGCCATGCCTGCCGAGGCGTTGGCCGAGGAGCTTGCCCGCGACGGTGTGGCGTAGACGAGTCAAAGGGACAGCTCCGTTGCCGCATACAAAAAGCCGAGGTCTCAACACGAGGCCTCGGCTTTTTTATCGAACAAATACTTAAGATTTGGGACAAACAAACCTGATTAATTTGTCCCGCGTGCGGGCGCTAGGAGCGGGTTTCCATCTTGGCGTGGCACTTGGGGCAGGTGACGCGGATCTTGCCTTTGCCCTTGGGGACGGAGAGCATCTGGCCGCAGTTAGGGCACTTGAGGTATGCCGTGGTCTTGCGGCCCTTCCACATCTTCTTGGCCGTGCGCCTGGCACGCTCAAAGTCTTCCTTGCTCGTTCCGGCTGCGCGCGAGGCGTTGGCCACCGCAGCGCCGCCGCCCAAACTGGCGACGAATTTGCCCAAGCCGGGGACGTTCGCGGTCGCGGCGACAAAGGCCGCGTTCTCCTTGCGACGTGCGTCGATATTCTTGGACAGGCCACGCAGCACGCCGAGCACGATCACGGCGATGGCGATCCAGCTGAGCCACTGGACACGGGCGAGCGATCCAATCATTGCGATGGCGATGCCGGCAAAGCCCATCACGATGGTGAGCTCGTCGGCGCCATTGCGGCCCTTCATAAAGTCATTCATGCGAATTGCCTTTCGTTCGATATACCGCACGCCTTTATACCCGATTTAGAGCAAGGGGGACAGGTTAATCTACACCAAGGTGGTGCAAAAGAAGTCTGCCCCCAATGTCCCCAATTACTTGGAGAGCTTGTCGACGACGCGTTCGATCTCGGCGAGCTTGGCGGCTTTGAGGTCTTCGTCGCCCGATTCGATTGCCGAAGTCACGCAGCCCTCGATATGCGCCTTGAGCACGTCGGCGTTAATGCGCGCAAGGAGCGCCTGTGTGGCCATGAGCTGCGTGGAGATATCGACGCAATAACGGTCCTCCTCGACCATCCGCAAGATGCCGTCGATCTGGCCGCGTGCCGTCTTGAGCACGCGGGTCACCGATTTGTGGTCTGCCATCATGGCGGGTCCTCGTTCCTGGTCGGGGGGGGGGTACGTGCGGGTCGTTACGCGGCGGTCACGGACAGGGCGTGGAACTTCTCGCCGGCGCCCTCGACGGCGGCAGCGAGCTGCTCAGCGGTCACGGTGTCGGCGCACTCCACCTGGACGGTCTGGGTCTCGTGATCGGCGTCGGCATCGGTCACGCCGGCTACGTTGAGCAGCGCGGTCTCGACAGTAGCGTCGCAGTGGCCGCACATGAGGCCGGAAGTCTTAATCGTGTAACGCATGGGTATTCCTCTCTGTTATGTCGGCTTTCCCAGGCACCCGACCTTGACCTTCAAGCCGTCGCTCGCGTACCAAAGTACGCGTCGCTCCTCTTTCAGGTCAATCTCGGGCACCTGGAAAACCCGTTCTAAATGGACTTAATGGTGAGCCTATTTTGCCACTTTCGGCTTAAAGGTTCGCAGGCGTAGAGCGTTGCTTACGACGCACACGCTCGACAGGCTCATGGCCGCAGCGCCAAACATCGGCGAGAGCTGCCATCCGGTGAGCGGGAAGAACACGCCCGCCGCCAGCGGAATGCCGATGCCGTTGTAGAACAGCGCCCAGAACAGGTCCTGCTTGATGTTGCGGATCGTGGCGCGCGAAAGCTCGATGGCGCGGGCGACGTCCATGAGGTCGCTGCGCATGAGTACCACGTCGGCGCCCTCCTTGGCGATGTCGGCGCCGGTGCCAATGGCAAGGCCCACGTCGGCGCGCGCCAGGGCGGGGGAGTCGTTGATGCCGTCGCCCACCATGGCGACCTTGCTGCCCGCATCCTGCAGTTCGCGCACGTGGCGTTCCTTGTCGGCGGGCAGGACGTCGGCGATGACCTGCGCACGGTCGAGTCCCACACGGTGGGCGATTGCTTCGGCAGTGACGCGGTTGTCGCCGGTGAGCATGCGCACGTCGACGCCGAGCTTGCGGAGCGCGGCGATGGCCTCGGCGCTCGTCTCCTTGACCTCGTCAGCCACGGCAATGGTGCCGGCAAGCTCGCCGTTCTTGGCAAAGAACAGCGGCGTCTTGCCTTCGGCAGCAAATTGCTCGGCAAGACCCGCGGGCACGGTAACGCCCAACTCGTTCATCAGGCACACGTTACCAGCGGCAATGGCGTTTTGCCCCTCGCGTGCCGTAACGCCACGACCGGGCACGGCAGCAAAGTCCTCGACCATGCGCGCGACGATTCCGCGCGACTCGCACTCGGCCATAATCGCCTCGGCCAGCGGGTGCTCGCTCGAGCGCTCCAACGCGGCGGCCAGCTTGAGCAGCGCCTTTTCGCTCATGGTGGGCGAGCCGTCGGCACGTGCGGCAACCACGATATCGGTCACGGCCGGCTTGCCTCGGGTGACGGTGCCCGTCTTATCGAGCACCACGGCGCCCACGCTGCGCAGGTTCTCTAGCGCCTCGGCGCTCTTAAACAGAATGCCCATCTCGGCGCCCTTGCCGGTACCTACCATAATGGCGACGGGCGTGGCTAGGCCGAGTGCGCACGGACAGCTGATCACCAACACCGCCACGCCGGAGGTGAGTGCCTCGTTTATGCTGCCGGTCAGCGCCATCCACACCGCAAAGGTCACGGCCGAGATCACGAACACCACGGGCACGAACACACCGGCGACCTTGTCGGCCATGCGGGCGATGGGCGCCTTGGTTGCGTTGGCGTCCTCGACGAGTTGGATAATCTTGGCGAGCGATGTTTCGGTACCCACCCGTGTGGCGCGGAAGGTAAACGAACCGGTGCGGTTGACGGTGGCGGCGTTGACGGTGTCGCCGGCGGTCTTTTCCACGGGGATGGACTCGCCGGTGAGCGCGCTTTCATCGACTGCCGAGGCGCCCTCGAGCACCACGCCGTCGACGGGGATGGACTCTCCGGGGCGTACGTGCAGGACCTGGCCGGGAAGGATGTTGTCGACGTCGACGGTGGTCTCGCTGCCGTCCTCTGCCACGACGGTCGCGGTCTTGGGCGCCAGGTCGATCAGCGCCTCGATGGCGCCGCCGGTTTTGGACTTGCTGCGCGTCTCAAGGTATTTGCCCACGGTGACGAGCGACAGGATCGTGCCCGCGCTCTCAAAATACAGATTGTCCATGCCTGTCATCATGGCTTCGTGGACCTGACCCGCGGCTAGCTGGTCGGCCATGATGAACATGGCGTAGAGCGACCAGGCGATGGACGCGGTGGCGCCCACGGCGATGAGGGCGTCCATGATAGGCGCGCCGTGCGCGAGCGATTTAAACCCATTGATAAAGTACGCGTCGTTGACATAGACGATGGGGATGAGCAGGACGAGCTCGGTGAGGGCGAGCGTCATGCTGTGGGCATGGTCGGTGAAGACGCCGGGCAGCGGCCAACCGAGCATGTGCCCCATGCCTATGTAGAACAGCGGGATGAGGAAGATGATCGAGACGATGAGGCGGGTGCGCATGGCAGAGGCGGCGGCCTCCAACTTTTTGGTTGGCGACTCCATATGGGCGGCGCCAGAGCGGGCTCGCGTGCTGCCGTTTGAGTCGGCGGCACCGGTGCCTGCATCGACGGGCGAGGCCGAGTATCCCGCACGGTCGACGGCGGTGCAGATATCGTCGGGGGAGACCTGCGCGGGGTCATAGTCGACCATCATGGAACCGGCGAGTAGGTTGACTGCGACGTTCTCGACGCCGTCGAGCTTGCTCACAGCACGGTCCACGCGCGCCTGGCAGGCGGCGCATGTCATGCCGCCCACGTCAAACGTATCTTGAGCCATGGCTTCTCCTTTCTGTAGTACGGTGTTGGAATTGTTAACCTGCCGATACTATACACCCATACCCCCTGGGGGTGTCTAGTACAGAAGAAATGTAT
>USJQ01000002.1 GCA_900554985.1 uncultured Collinsella sp.
ACACAGACCTGACCGCAGCTTCGATGCCGTCGGCGTCCAAACCGTACTTGTGCAGCAAATCGACCGCAGGGCCGGACTCGCCATACACATCGCGCACGCCGACGCGACGCATCGGCACCGGATACTGCTCCGCTAGCACCGAGGCAACGGCCTCGCCAAGACCGCCGATAATCGAATGCTCCTCGGCAGTGACCACGCGACCGGTCTTCTTGGCGCTGGCAACCACCAGGCGCTCATCAAGCGGCTTGATCGTGTGCATATTGATGCCCTCGGCATCGATACCATCGGCAGCGAGCGCCTCGGCAGCCTCAAGCGCCTCGGCGACCATAAGGCCACAAGCGATGATGGTCACATCGGACCCCTCGCGCACGACCACGCCGCGACCAATCTTGAACTCATAGTCCTCGCAGTCGTTGATGACCGGTGTTGCCAGGCGGCCGAAGCGCATGTAAACCGGGCCCTCAAACTCATAGGCGGCGCGCACACAGGCACGAGCCTCGACGTCGTCGGCGGGAACGACCACCGTCATACCCGGAATCGTGCGCATGAGTGCGATATCCTCGCAGCACTGGTGCGTGGCGCCGTCCTCGCCCACCGAAATGCCGGCATGAGTAGCGCCAATCTTGACGTTGAGGTGCGGGTAGCCGATGGAATTGCGGACCTGCTCGTAGGCGCGACCGGCGGCAAACATCGCAAAGGTGCTCGCAAAAGCAACGCGGCCCGTGGTCGCGATGCCGGCGGCAAGACCCATCAGGTTGCTCTCGGCAATGCCGGCGTCGTAGAAGCGCTCAGGGTGCGCAGCCTTAAACTTACCGGTCTGCGTGGCGACGGCCAGGTCGGCATCGAGAACCACAAAGTCATCGCGCTCATTGCCCAGCTCGACAAGTGCCTCGCCATAGCTAACGCGCGTGGCGACTTTCTTGACGTCTGCCATTAGAGCTCCTCCCCTGCTGCTGCGAGCTCGGCCATGGCCTGCTCAAACTGTTCATCGTTGGGTGCCTTGCCGTGCCAGCCCACCTGGTTTTCCATAAAGGAGACGCCCTTGCCCTTCACCGTCTCGGCGATAATGGCCACGGGCGAGTCGCTCACTTTGCGGGCCTCGGCAAAGGCGGCGGCAATCTGCGCCATGTCGTTACCGTCGGCGAGCTCGATCACATGCCACTTAAAGGCGCGGAACTTGTCAGCGAGCGGCATGGCCGAGTTGACTTCATCGATCGTGCCGTCAATCTGCAAGCCGTTGTGGTCGACGACGGCAACAAGATTGTCGAGCGCATGGTTGCCGGCGAACATGGCCGCCTCCCACACCTGGCCTTCCTCGCACTCACCGTCGCCCAGCAACGTGTAGACACGGTAGCCGTCGCCCCAGTGCTTAGCGGCAAGCGCCATTCCAACTGCAGCAGAGATGCCCTGACCGAGCGATCCGGTGGACATATCGATGCCAGGGGCGTCGTTCATGTTGGGATGGCCCTGCAGTCGGCTGCCAATATGACGGAGCGTCTCGAGCTCTTCGACGGGAAAATAGCCGCGATTTGCCAACACCGAATACAGGCCCGGCGCCGCGTGACCCTTGGAGAGCACAAAGCGATCGCGATCGGCCTTGTGAGGGTCGGCAGGATCGATATTCATTTCCTCAAAGTACAGATACGTCATGATGTCGGCAGCACCGAGCGATCCACCCGGGTGTCCCGACTTGGCCGCGTGAACCGCAGTCACGACACCCTTCCTGACCTCATTGGCGACCTTCGCCAGCTCCTGGTTGGTCATACGAATTCCTCTCTTGAGAACAACCCCGGCACCGGATGACGCGATGCCGGGGCAATCCACTCGTTAAGCCTGAGCGACGACCTTCTGCCAGTCAGCCTCAAAAGAGGCGAGGCCCTGGTCGGTCAGCGGATGATGCAGGCACTTCTTGAGAGCGGCCATGGGCACGGTCGCAATATCGGCACCGAGTAGCGCGGCCTGGGTCACGTGGTTGGGCGTACGAACCGAGGCGGTGATGATCTCGACGGTGTCGTCGACGTTCTTGCCCGTCCAGTCGTAGTTCTTAATGCAGGTCACGACGTTGTCGAGCTGCGAGATACCGTCCTCGGCGATGTCATCGAAACGACCGACAAACGGGCTGATGTAGCGAGCACCGGCATTGGCGGCCATAAGGGCCTGCGTCGGCGAGAAGACGAGCGTCATGTTGACGCGCACGCCAGCATCGGCCAGTGCACGGCAGGCGGCAAGGCCGGCCTCGCACACGGGAAGCTTGACCACGATGTTGGGGGCGAGGGCGGCAAGGCGCTTGCCCTCCTCGATCATACCCTCGGCAGTGGTAGCGGTAGACTCGGCGGAAACGGGCAGGCCCTCGCAGAGCTCGGCAATCTTGAGCATATGCGGCTCAAAGTCGGCAAGCTTGCCGCCGGTCTTGGCGTACAGGGACGGGTTGGTGGTAACACCGGCCAGGCAGCCCCAGCTCTTGGCCTCGGCGATCTCGTCCAGATTGGCAGTATCGATAAAGAACTTCATGGTGCAAACTCCTTCGAAGGAATCCAAAACTCAAAAAATAGGACAAAGGGGATGTCCCTTTGTCCTATGTGCCGGGCCTGCGGCTGGGACATGCCCCAGGCCCGGCGTCGTGTAGGAAAAGCTACTTAGTCCTCGAGAGCCTTCTCGATGCGGCTCGTGACGCCCTTGAGGTTAAGACCGACGACGTACTGCTTGATCGGGCGCTTGATGTGCTCGATCACAAAGCGCTTGCCGTCGATGTCCTGGGCAGCGAGGTTGCGATAGAGCTTCTCGACCTGCTCCTTGACCTCGGGATCGTTGAACGCATAGTGGCCGGAGACATCCAGGATCTTCAGGCTGAGCTCATCGTCGGCAAGGATGTCATCGACCTGCAGGTTGACGTCGTCGCCAGTCATCCACTTGCGCCAGCGCTCGGTCTTGATAGCCTTGACCAGCGGCGTGTGATACAGGTCGGAGGGGTCATTGCACAGACCGTTGTCGACCAGGATCTGCTCGGTGGCGCAGAGCTTGAGGTAGGCGCGGGTCTCCTCGGTGCCATACTGCGGAGCGACGTTGGAGGCGGTCACGTGTGCCGGGATGTGCTCGAGCAGCGTCGCGTCGTCCAGATAGTCGGCATTGTGCTCCTTCAGGCCCACGCCATAGCGCTTGGCCATATCGGCAAGCTCGCGGGCGTTCTTGAAGTTGTAGTGACCGACCTGCTCCGTCCAGCGGGTAAGGGTGCCGGTCTGGCCGACGATAAAGGTGGGCATGGGGCAGCCGCGCTTCTCGAGCTCGGGCTGCAGCTGAGAAATGAACTCCTCGTACTTATCGGTAGAGGTCAAGCCGCCATTGGTCTCCTCGGTACCGACCTCATAGGCGACCTCGGGCAGGTTATGCTCGCGACGGTACTGCTCAAGGTAGTCGATAAGACCGATCGTGCGGCGAAGCACCACGTCGAGCGGAATAACCTTGCCGATCTGATAGGGGTCCTTGGTGGGGTCGACCATCAGCAGGTCAAAGCCCGCCTCCATGTCGGCGACGAAGGACTTGCGGGCGAGCTCCATGGCCTCGTCCTCGGGCAGGTGGGCGTTACGCTCCTCGTCGCGCTGCCACGGACCGCCGTGATCGCGGCACAGGTAGTACGGACCGGTGTAACCCACCTCGTCGGCAACCTTCTTGATGTCGGCGGCAAAGCGCGTCTGGTCCCAACCGTTGACGTAGCCGGCGCCCATCTCGTCCATATCGACCTGGTTGCGGCTGGCGATAAACATGGGCGGGAAATCCTCGTCCTTGGCAAGCTCGAACACGGCCTGAATCAGGTTGGGGCTCATGGGGCCAATGCCGACCATGGTTGCGTGATCGCCGCTATCCTGCAGCTTGAGCATGCCCTGAACGGCCTGACGGATGGTGAGGTTGGACATTTTGTTCTCCTTCTCCAGAGGATTTTTGACAAAAGTTCCCTGGGACCCAGATGTGGGCCCTATCAGTACGGATGGATTTTGTTGTGTAGGGGCGGTTGTGCGGAGTCAAATCCATCCCTCCGCACAACCGGAGTCCTTAAAGGTTTACTTGGCCTGCTTATCGAGCGTGGGCTTCATGGCAATCAGGATTGCAGCGGCGACCACGGCGCCAATCACGATGTCCAGGCAGAACAGCGCGACGTTGTTGGTGGCAAGGGCGACGATAAAGCCACCGTGCGGGACGTAGCAGTCGATGCCCTGGAAGGCGGCAAGTGCCGCACCCACGGCAGAGCCGATGCAAATGCCGGGCAGGGTGTGACCGAGGTCCTTGACCGCGAAGGGGATAGCGCCCTCGGTAATACCGATGCAGCCCATGAACAGCGCGGAGATGCCCATCTGGCGGTCAGCGTCATCGAACTTGTTCTTGGCGATGAGCGCAGCGAGGCCACAGGCGATCGGGGGAACGGCGACGGCGACGCGGAACATACCGTTAGGACCGTAGATACCGGAGGCCATGATGGCCATGGTGAAGGTCGAGGCGGTCTTGTTGATGGGGCCGCCCATATCGAAGGCGGTCATAACGCCAATGACCAGACCCAGGACAACTGCGGAACCGCCCTGCAGGCTGCCGAGCACGCCGGTGAGCCAGTCCATCACAAAGCCAAGCGGCGTGGCCAGGATGTAGATATAGGCCATGCCCAGGACAAGCGAGGTCAGAATCGGGATGATCAGGATGGGCATGATGGTCTGGATGGTGTTGTTGACCTTCCAGGTCTTCATCCAGCGGACAAAGTAGCCGCAGATGACCGCCATGATCATGGCGCCCAAGAAGCCGGTCGAAACGCTGTTGCCGTTAGGGGTAACGACTGCGTTATTGACCAGGTAGCCCAGGACAAAACCGGGGGCGAGCGCGGGCTTGCCGGCCATCGAGTAGGAGATGTATGCCGCAAGCACCGGGATCATCATGGAGATGCCGGCCATGCCGATGGTGTTAAGGCTCACCATCAGCGGGTTCGTAACCTCCATGCCGTTGGCGCCGGCGGTACCGGATGCCAGCGAGAAGGCAAGAAACACGCCGCCGATAACGACGATGGGGATAAAATAGGAAACGCCGGTATTGAATGCATTGAGCAGCGTCTTGCCAGGATCGGCAAAGATAGACTGCTTGGACGCCGGTGTCGGGGCCTGCGGGGCAGCGGAGACGGCCTTCTTCTCTGCCTTGGCCTCGGCCTTGGGCGCGTCAACGGCGCCACCCGTCGCCTTGATGATCTCAATGGCCTGGTCGATGATCTTTACCGGATCGGCGATTACATCAGAGGTGCCGACCTTCAGGAACTTGCCCTCGGCCATCTTCTGCTCAAAACGGTCCTCGTTCTCGACACCCACGTCGACGGACTCCAGGACCAGGTCGGCGGAGTCCACGTCTTCCTGCGTGAGCTCATTCTCGATACCCAGGCCACCCTGAGCCTCGACCTTGCACTCGATGCCACGGGCGGCGCATTCATCCTGAATCGCCTTCTGGGCCATATACGTGTGGGCGATACCCACAGTACAGGCGGCAACGCCTACGATCTTCATTGCTTCCCTCTTTTCATAGAGTTGCGTGCGCAAGACACCGTTTGCGGAGGCCTCCGGAGCATCCCCTGCCGTTTGGACTTGCTGTCTTTTCGACAAGAACAATATAGGTGCTCGTTTTTCTTAATGCCAGCTTATTTCGGTAAACGCGCAGGTCAGAGCGTTGGTTATGCGATTTAGTTATGCGTTTAACCAAAAATGAATCCTGCGATTTTGCCCTCGATTTCAAAAGTCAAGAAGTATTTGATTTTCTCGGTAGACGGCAGATGCGCATGCCGGTCACAAATTTCGACCCCACCCGTATGCCGCATTTGTTGCATACTCATATGAAAGGAAAAAGCCGCTCACCGAAGCGTATCCTTCACCAAGACTCAAAGTCATCATGTTGGAAAATGCTCATCTGTCGGAAGGAGTCGCTGTGGCAAAACAGCGCGTTACGATCGCAGACGTCGCTCGAGAGGCGGGAACCTCGACGGCAAGCGTCTCGTATTACCTCAACGACAAACGAGAAAAGCTTAGCGAGAAGACGCAGAACAAAATCGCGCGCGTCATTAAGGAACTCGGATACGTTCCCAACGCCCAAGCGCAGACGCTCACCGGCAAGCAAACCCACGTCATTGCCATCATCATTTTGGATAACACCAACAAATGGGCGGGGCTCGTTCTCAATGGCATGGAGCAGGTCATGCTCCCCGCGGGCTACCAGACGGTCGTTTGCACGAGCAACTTTAACCCCGAGACCGAGCTCATGTACGTCGACAAGATGCTCTCGCTGGGCGTCGATGGCTTTATCATCCAGCCCACGGCAAACTTCAAAGCCGTGCATGACCGCATTAGACGCGCCGGCAAGCCGGTCGTCTTTTTCGATGCGGCCATCTATAGCCCAGGTACCAGCTGGATCAAAACCAACCTTTACGACGGCGTGTACAACGCCACACAGGCACTCCTCGACGCCGGCTACGAAGATTTCTTTTCCATTGCCGCCAACATGACCGAAATGCGCACCCGCATGGAGCGTTTTCAGGGGTATGCCGAGGCGCTGGCAGCGAACGGGCAGCTCTACAAAGCGATTCCCATCGATCACAACAAGCCGTCAATCAACGAGCTCACTGAATACTTTAAATTCAAGTTCAATCCCGCCAAGCGAACCCTTATCTTCGTGCAAAATCAGTGGGCACTTCCCCGTGTCTACAAGGCCCTCCAGCCAATGGCCCATCTGCTTCCGCAGCAAATCGGCCTTTTGGGACTCAACTGCGAAGACTGGACTAATCTCACCACACCGACCGTCTCCACCATCATCGAGCCCGTCGACCAAGAAGGTCGCGAAGCAGCCGAGATGCTGCTCGCCCTACTTGACGGAAGCAGCGAACCCGGCGAGCAGCGCATTCTCGAGTGCAAGCTCAACTGGCTCGACTCCACCTCGATCTAGACCGCGGGACAAATGAATCAGTAGCGTTTGTCTCAAATCTTAAGTATTTGTTCGACAGAACGGCCCTTGCCGGCTCCTGCTAGACTGGTAGATTCCCAACCGTCCATCCAGGAGCCTCAATGTCGCGCAAGCCCGCCTACAAGCAAGCACTTTCCATCGGCACCGCCGTGGTGCTGGGGTTTGCGCTGTTTACGGGATCGCTCGACGGAGCGCCCAAGTTGCTGTCGCCGCAAGGCGATGAGCAGGCGGCGGCTCTGGCCGAAAAACAAAACGAGAGTCCCAGCCGCACCGACGACGAGGCAGACCTGGTCGCTCGGCTCGAATCGGGAACGGCGAGCGCGGCGGACCCTCAAAACAGCCAGGACTCTGGCGATGGCTCCGATTCCGCCGCGACCGACACCGATGACGACGTTTCCGCGGGCAGTGCCGCCACCCCCATCGACGAGGTCGAAAACCCCGACCTCAACCGCGCCCGCGGCGTTTATCTCAGCAGCATTCCCGACTACGCCGGCAACCCCTACGTTGCCCTTCGCGCCGACAGCACGCACCCGCTCGGCACGCCGTCATTCACACTCGATGAATACGGTCGCGCCACCGAAGAGGGCTGCTTTAAGAAATTCTCCAAGCTCGACAGCCTGGGTCGCACTCGCAAGGCGCTCGCCTGTGTAGGCCCCGAGTCGCTCGGACAGGGAAAGCGCGGCGATATCTCGCGCATCCATCCTGCCGGTTGGCACCAGCAGCGCTACGACTTTATTCCGGGCCAGAGCCTCTACAACCGCTGCCACCTTATCGCCTGGTCGCTCTGCGGCGAAAACGCCAACCGCAAGAATCTCCTCACCGGCACGCGCTATCTCAACGAGACGGGCATGCTGCCGTTTGAAGAGCAGATTCTCAACTATATTCGCGATACGGGCAACCATGTGCTCTACCGCGTCACGCCTATGTATAACGAAGAGGAACTTGTCTGCCGTGGCATGCGCCTTGAGGCGCAATCGGTCGAGGACCACGGCAAGACCCTCTGCTTCCACGTATATTGCTACAACCTGCAGCCGCACGTGCAGATCGACTACACCACCGGCCGCAATCAGGCCTCGGGAGACTAGGACCGACCGCACCGCCCGTAACCCAAAAATGATTCGTTTTCCTCCGTCCCCATGGGATCAAAAAAGGCCGCCCTGGATTACCCAGGGCGGCCTTTTCGTCAGCGTCCACATTGCAGGCAACGCCACACGCTACTTGGCGCGGCCCTCCTCATAGCGCTCGACCAGCTTGGCCTGAACGTCATAAGGCACCTGCTCGTAGCCGGCGGGCTTCATGGTAAAGTCACCCGTGCCGCGCGTGATAGAGCGCAGGCGCGTCGAGTAATCCGTCAGCTCGGCGAGAGGTGCCTGGGCGATGACCACGGTGTCGCCGCGTTCATCGGTCTCCATGCCCGTCACGCGACCGCGCGATGCCGAGATGTCACCCATCACGGCGCCGGCGTAGCTCTCGGGAATAGTCACCGTGATTTCCTCGATGGGCTCCAGCACCACCGGGTCGGCATCGGCGCATGCCTTGCGCAGGCCGATGCGAGCCGCCGCGCGGAACGCCATCTCGTTGGAGTCGACGCTGTGATACGAGCCGTCGTACACAGCCACGCGAATGCCCGTGAGCGGGTAGCCGGCAATGATGCCGTCCTTCATGGTCTCCTGGACACCCTTGTCCACGGCGGGGATCAGCGAGCGCGGAATGCGGCCGCCCACGACCTCATCCACAAACTCGTAGCCGTCGCTCGTGCCGTCGGGCCCAATAAGCGGCTCCACGCGCAGCCAGCAGTCGCCGTACTGACCGGCGCCACCGGTCTGCTTCTTGTGGCGACCCTGGGCGCTCGCCGTGCGGCGGATGGTCTCGCGATACGGAATGCGGATCGGCACGCTCTTGGCCACGACCTTGGTGCGATCCTCCAAACGGTTGAGCAGCACCGAAACCTGCGCCTCACCAACGGCGGAGATGATAGTCTGGCCCGTCTCCTCGTCACGATCGATGCTCATGGTCGGATCAGCCTTGCACGCCTTCTCGATAAACGTATAGAGCTTCTCTTCGTCGCCACGGTTCTCGGCCTCGATGGCAATGCGGTACTGCGAGTTGGGGAACTTAAACGCCGCAGCCTCGACCTTACCGGTAATGGAGAGCGTATCGCCCGTCTCGGCCGCCAGCTTGGGCGCCACGATGATGTCGCCGGCATAGGCGTGACCGACCTCGGTCATGTCGCGGCCGCACATCACATACAGGTGGGCCAGACGATCGCTCTTGCGGGTACGCGCGTTGATCAGCTCAAGACCCGGCTCAAGCGTACCCGTCAGCACCTTGATAAAGCTGATGCGACCCTGCTGCGGATCGGCCAGCGTCTTAAACACAAACGCCACCGGACGGTCATCGTCGCTCGAAATCTTGAGCGAATCACCGTCGATGAGCGGCATCTCGCCGTAGTCCGTCGGCGCCGGGAAGTACGTGGCGATGTCGTCCATCAGCGAGTTGACGCCCTGCTCCTTAATGCAATCGCCCGCAAAGACCGGCACAAAGATGCGCTCGGCAATCGCCTTCGACAGCAAGCCCTCAAGCTCCTCCTGCGTCAGCGTCTCCTCGCCTTCCAAGTACTTCATCATCAGTTCGTCGTCAGCCTCGGCCACCAGCTCGCACAGATGGTCATGGGCCTCCTCGGCCTGGGCACGATACTCCTCGGGAATCTCCGACTCAACGGCTTCGGCGCCGTTGCAATGGCGCGCCTTCATGCGCACCAGGTCGATGATGCCATCAAAGTCCTCGCCCTCGCCCCAGGGAAGGGTCGCGGCGCCCAGTCGCGTGCCAAAGCGCTCCTGCAGCAGGTCCATCGTGGTCGCAAAGCTGGCCTCGGAGCGCGACAGGCGGTTTACGAACACCGCACGCGCCAGACGCAGGTCCTCGGCGGCATACCAGAGCTTAACCGTCGTAGGCTGTGGGCCGGCCTCGGCGTCGACCACAAACAGAGCCGTCTCGCAGACGCTCATCGCGGCAAAGGCGTCGCCGATAAAATCGGGGTAGCACGGGGCATCGAGCACATTGATGCGCGCGCCCTTCCAGTCGATCGGCGCGATGGTCGTCGAGATGGAAAATGCACGCTTGACCTCTTCGGGGTCATAGTCGAGCGTGGGCTTGGTGCCGTCGTGGCCGCCCAGGCGGGCGGTCTTGCCGGAAAGGTGGAGCATGGCCTCGGCGAGTGAAGTCTTGCCCACCCCGCCTTGGCCTACGAGCACCACGTTCCTTACGTTACCGGTCTTGGGAGCACCCATGATGACCTCCTTGCAGGGCCGCGCGCAATGCGCGACGCCAACGGGGAGAGTTCGCGGTCGGTGCCATCCCGGGAGCAGCATGGTCGGCAGCCGAGCCGACTCACCCTCCAAATGTCCTATGCCACCACCCTACCCTCACGGGCGACCGTCCATGCATACCTTTCGGCGCACGTATGAATACAGGCGGCGAGAGGAAGAGACAAGCTTGTGAGGCGATTATTGAACCCCGTCGATGCAAACAAAAAGCCGCCACAGACCGTAAGACCTGCGGCGGCTTCGCCTTAATTAATAGTTGAGTAAATACCTGAGCCTATCCCTCGATACGGCTCAAGAACTCACGGGTGCGCTGCTCACGCGGATGGTCGATGACCTGCTCGGCAGGACCCTCCTCGACAATGCGGCCGCCATCCATAAAGACCACGCGGTCGGCAACATCGCGCGCAAACTGCATTGCGTGGGTCACAATCACCATCGTCATATTCTGCGCGGCAAGGTCTTTAATGACACGCAGCACCTCGGCCGTCAGCTCGGGATCGAGCGCCGAGGTCGGCTCGTCAAAGAACAGGATCTCCGGGTCGAGCGCCAAGGCGCGGGCGATACTCACACGCTGTTGCTGACCGCCCGAAAGCTCACACGGAACCTTGTTCTCGTTGCCCGTAAGCCCCATCTGCGCGATCAACTCGCGCGCACGAGCTTCCGCCTGTTCGCGCGGGCGCTTAAGCACGCGGATCGGCGCGTCGATGATGTTTTTCATCACGGTATAGTGCGGGAACAGGTTGTAATTCTGGAACACCAGGCCGAATCGCGAGCGTGCCCGCTTGGGCACATCGCCCTTCGCATAGACTGCGCCCGAACCCGCATCCGTCGCAACGGCAAGGTCACCAAACGAGAGCGAGCCTCCGCCGAGTGTCTCGAGCAGCGTGGCACACCGCAGCAGCGTGGACTTGCCGCCACCCGAAGGCCCGATAATCGCCACGACCTCGCCACGCTTGACCTCGAGCGAGATATCCTTGAGCACCTCATTGCCGCCAAACGCCTTGCGAGCGCTTTCGATTTTCATCACCGAGTTAGTCATGATAATAGTCCAGCTTCTTTTCGGCGGCGCCCAACAGCATCTCGACCACGAAGTTGAAAACCCAGTAGATCAGCGCCGCAATCGCAAACGGTACCATGCTCACCTGCGAGGCGACCAGCGCCTTGGCCGTCGAGAACATCTCACCCACGCCAATGGCAAACGCCAGCGACGTGTCCTTGACCAGCGTGATGATCTCGTTGCCCATCGCCGGCAAAATACGCTTAGCGACCTGCGGCATCACGATATACAGAAACGTCTGTATGCGCGAATAGCCCAGCACCTCGGCTGCCTCGTATTGACCGCGCGGAATGGACTGCAGGCCCGAGCGATAGATCTCGGCAAAGTAACCGGCGTAGTTGATGATGAACGCCACGACGCACGCCGTCCACTTGGAATCGGGCGTGAGCGAAATGCCAAACACGTAGTACGGGGCAAAGTAGATGGCAAACATCTGCAGCATGAGCGGCGTACCGCGCATTACCGAAATGTAGATGCGCGCAATCCAGCGGAGCGGCACAATTTTACTCATGCGCATAAACGCTACGGGGATTCCCAGCGGAATCGATCCGAGCAGCGTCAGCACAAACAGCTGCAAACTAACCAAGAACCCCTGGCCAAGCATCTGCATCATGACCTGAATAGACATTACTTGAGCACCCAATTATCGAAAGATAGACCATAGCTTGAATACTTATCGCACAGGTCCTTGACCGTGCCGTCCTCGTAGAGCGCCTTGAGCGACTCGGTCACAGCGTCGGCCGACTTGGTGTCGCCCTTCTTAAAGCCGACGGCGTAGTGCTCGCTGGATAGCGGCTCATCAAGCTGCGTATAAGCATCGGGCTTGGCGGCAAGCTGATACTGGGCAATCGAAAGGTCGCAAGCCACGGCATCGACCGCGCCGCTCTCGAGCTGCATAAAGGCCGTGTTGTACTCGCCGATCGTGTCGAGTGTGGCAAACGTCGCCGCCAGATCCTTCTGGTCACCCTCGAGTACATCCTGCGCAGCGGAATCGGTCTGGGTAATCACGGTCTTGCCGGCAAGATCGTCCCAGCTCTTGATGCCCGCATCCTTCTTTACCACCAGCACCTGCTCGTTGAGCATGTACGGCTCGGAGAACGTGTAGTCGTCCTCACGACCCTCCATGGTAAAGCCGTTCCAGATGCAGTTGATGGCACCCGAGTTGAGCAGCGTATCCTTGGCATCCCAGTCGATAGGCTGCTTTACCAGCTCCCAGCCCTGTCTCTTGCATACTTCTGCTACCAGATCCAGGTCAAAGCCTACATATTCTCCACTGTCATCACGATATCCGTAAGGGGGAAATTCCGCATCGAAACCTACGGTAAATGTTTTCTCAGATCCTTTAGAACCACAGCCGGTAAGAGCACCTGCTGCCATGCTGATTGCCAGTAATGCCACTAATACTCTTTTCATAATACATCCTCCCGTTCTGCCACTCACTGTTGGCCGCGTCGTATACTTTAGCATGGTAAATTGCTAACACGGTGTCATAGTAACACAACGAGAGGTGTCTTGTCAATTCTTTATCGGTCGTACCGCTCCACCATGGCCAGGATCTCCTGGGCATATTTCGGATAGGTGGCTGCGATGTCTTTTACTTCGTTTCTTGCACTCTCCGCTACTTCCTGATTGTAGTCCATCTGTTTACGGAGCACCTGTCTTCTCTGGATCAGTTCGTGACGGATCTCCACCATTTCCCGCTTGTCCAAAAGCGCAGCTGTCTGGCTGATCCAGCGCTCCGGCATCTGCACACGATAACCGGCCAGCTGCTGTACCAGCTGCTTCTGGTAGTACTCGATCTTAGCTTCCGCCTCTGCGAACTGCTTCCGCTCTTCCTTTTCGTCCTGATACATTTTCCACTGTTTTTCCAGCTTTGCTGCACTGTCCGTATTGTACTTCAGATACAGATATTCCATCAGCTGACAGTTGTTCACATAGCGGATCTTGACTTTATTCTGCAGCTGGATGATCTTGTTGATGGTCTTCTCCACCCGCTGCAGTTCCCGTCCTGCATCCATGTACCGGATGCAGACATAGGAGATGGCTACAGCTCCTGCACCTACTGCCAGAAAAAGTCCCACATAGACATCCATTTCAAAAACATACTGCAGGATCACCAGCATGATCACACAGACGATCAATGCCGTAAGGAAAATGACAGCCATGCCCCGTTGGTTGTTCATCAGATTCTCCAGCTCATTTCTCCGGTATTCGTAGGCATGTCGTTCTCCGTCCAGTCTGTGCAGATCCTGCCTTATCAGATTGCCGTATTTCTCGCCGTCCCGAATCTTCTGAATGCCTTCTTCAATCTCGTTCTCTCTTTTGCGGATCGCATAGAAGTCCGCATCACGCATACGGTTCTTCTTTTCCCGGTATCTGCTGCGTTCCTGTTCCAGCCCGGCCAGCTTGCCGGCCACCCGGTTGACCTCTTCTCTCTGCTCTGCTGGCAGGGCCTCAATCTCATCCGTATCCGTCAGATAAGAAGTCACCAGCGTATACTCTCCCGTCAGGAGGTCGATCTCCTTGGAAGCCTCTGCGATCTGCTCCAGGCAATTTACAATGTAACGTTTTCTCTGGTCTTCCTCATCAAAATTCACACCGTTGCGGGTATAGACCAGCTGTTCCCAGTCCTCTTCCTGCTGTATCGGTTCTTTTTTCTTAAATAAACGGTTCCACCACGCCATAATTCTCTCCTGCTGTCTTCTCTATACGCTGACACTTGTCCGGTAACTGTTTTTCAGTGCCTGAGTCAGTCTCTCATTTTCCGCATCGTATCTCACTCTGTCGTTCACCCGCCAGTCACCACGCAGCCGTAGCTGTCGGTACTCCGGCTGCTGTTCCCATTCCCATTCAAATTGCTCGATCCGCTTTTCCAGTTCCAGGGACTCCGTATAATTTTCCGGATTCTGCGCTGCAAATGCCACATAGGCATCCTCCGTCAGTTCCATTCTCTTTGCCGCCAGATAGGCATCCAGGTGTTCTCTGTCCGGATCGGTCTTCCAGGCTTCGTTAAAGTAATATGCCGCCTTGCCATAAAACATCAGCCCTGTCAGCGCCACACCCTTATTGTGCAGGATCGCCGCCCGGACTTTTCCCGCCGGAAGTTCCTTGCCTTCCTGTTCCAGATGGTTCCAGGTCTCCAGCAGCATATCATATCCGCGGATGGCTGCCGCATATTTTCTTTTTTCCACCATATAGTCGATCTGGCTCTTGCGTTTCTCCAGATTGCTGAGTCCGGCTCCCTGCTTCAGTACCTGCTCCACCTGCAGGATTTCTTCCGGATCGTACATCCCCACATATTGCAGGATCGTCACCACGAACACACTTAAAGATCCCTGCTTATGTACCATGGGGTAGAGCTGTTTTGCCAGTTCCCACACTTTACATTCTTCTCCGATCCAGTCCACCAGCTTATCGTTCATGATGGACAGGTCTAACAGGAATGCATTCTCCTTTAGGCAATAGCACAACTCTTCCATACTATAGACCCGGATATCCAGGCCTTCCACATTATAGGCATTCTCGCAATATTCTCCTACACACAGACTTGCCTTCATTTTTCATCCTCATTTTCTCTGCCCCGGGCAGATCTACAACTCTATTTCTTCCTTCCAGATATGATGCGTAGCTGTTCGGAAGCTGCCAAAACCAAGATCCTCCAGTTCCACCTGCAGATGTGTTTCATCCTTCATCTCCACCTGAATCCGCAGTCTGGTGATTCCTTCCTGCAATTCTTCCGGCACGATTCTGGCGATCCGGCTGCCCTTTCCCGTCAGGGACGTGATCAGGATCTCCACCGCTCTTCCTTCCAGCAGGTAAAACTCCATGGTATTCTGCGCCTCATACCAGTTGATTCCGGCGTCTAACAGTGCCTGATAGGATTCCTCTCCCTGTCTGCGCACTTTCATACCGATATTGGATTTCAATTTATCCTGTCCCAGATAGACATGATTTTGTCCGTTTTCACTGGGATGCAGTCGCTCCATCATGCTGTAGCAGGCACCCTTGCTGAACAGGTTGTTCCCCTGAAAGACTCTCCGTCCACGGCACAGATAGCGTAGCGATTCTTTCATCCATTCTTGAGAAAACTCTTCCCCGATCAGATATACCGAGGACACCATCCGGTTCTCACATAGCTGTGTGGCGATCTCCAGGAACTTTTCATCCGATTTTTCCACCGGAAAAGGGAATTCCCGCTCTTCGATGTACGTTACCACCGGCGTCGTATGGCGGTTGCATTCCATATAATAAGTCTGGATGGAACTGTCCCTATACTCGCACAGCACGCTCCCCTGCTTCCACAGATTTTCCGGCTGATACAGATTGTAATAATAAAAGCTCTCCCGATGGCTCTGAAAACAGACAGCATCCGTCTTCAGGTGTAATGCCTCCACTGCCTGCGTCAGCACCTCCAGCATTCCTGCATCCAGTTCCTCGCAGGTGATCATCAGGGCCCCGATCCGCTCTGTGGAAGTCATCTGGGACAGCATTCCCAGACTACGCTTGAGAAAAAGAGTCAGTAGTGCCACCGGATCCAGAGTCGTTCCATCGATCTGCACCGGTTCCCCATCTTTTGCCAGCTTCAGAAGATGCTCCACCAGGATTCCCTCTTCTTCCTCCGCATGCCGGAGGGCTTCACTTCCATAGAACCACTGGTTGACTCCCTGTCTCTTGCTCAGGACCAGGGGAATCGTATAGACCTGTGAGCCTGCAACGGAAGACAATGTGGTGATCTCTTCTTCCTTGCCTGTGACATAGCAGCTGATCTGCGCATAATCCTTCCCCAGGTCATAACCCACTATAACTTTATCACTTCCCGGCAGTCGCATGTTCTTCCGCCTCCTCTCCTGCTGTCTTTTTTTATTTTTACTGCAATGTGAACAATCTGTGATCCAGATATTCCCTGCGGTAATATTCCTCGATCAGATGATCCAGTGTCGTATCGTCCTGCAGTGTCATGCTGATCATCATATCATTGATGATCTCGTATTTGCTGT
>USJQ01000003.1 GCA_900554985.1 uncultured Collinsella sp.
GGTGCGCGCGAGTGCATAAAGGGGAATCGGGTGAGAATCCCGAGCAAGGCGGTTACTGTGTGCGGGCGCGCCCGCGAGTCAGATTACCTGCCCGTGCTCTTCTCGAAACCGAGGGCCTCTCTGTTTGCCGCTGGATTCCGGTCTACAAGGGGTGCTGCTGAGCGTACGTTTTGCTGCCGATAGGGTGGCTGACGTGCGCCTTTGTGCTGCCGGGGCATCGCCTGCCCCGCCTTCTTCGCCACGGCTCTATTGCAAGTTCGCGAAAGAAGGAGAACGGGTGACGCGAAAAAACATTATGCTCAAGCGCCTGGGAGCCGCTGCTTTCTCGGTGCTACTCGTCTGGTCGATGCCGGGTACGTCAGCATTTGCCGAGGGCATGGCAGAAATCGCTGTGCAGGCGCAGGCCCAGGCCTCGCAGCAGGCGGATGCTGCCGAGAATGCCGACGAGACGAGTTTCACTGCGGACGAGCAGACGGGTGCTGAAGGCGCCGAGGCGTCGGCGGACGAGGCAAGATCCGACGTTGCTCCGTCTGCCGATGAGGGGCTTGCCGCCATGCTGAGTGCGGACGGGCAGAACGCCGCCGCGGTGAACGTTGACGATGACGACGCCGATGTTCAGCAGGCGCGTGACGTGCGTGTCGCCAAGGCCGGCGAGACTGTGATGGTCTCTTCTGCCGATGAGCTGCCCACCATCATCGAGGCCGGGGCTGTCGTGAAGCTCGCGGCGAATATCAGTCTTGGCGCCGACCAGCAGATCGAGACCGTGGCCGGCACGCTCGATGGCCAGGGCCACAGCATCGTGCTTAACGGCAAGGCACTTGCGAAGAGCGTGACTGGCACGGTGCAGAATCTGGGCGTGTCGGGTTCGATGACGATTTCTGGCACCGACGGTCCTATCGCCTCCACATGCTCGGGCACCGTGCAAATGTGCTGGTCGACGGCAAGCCCCTCTGACGGCAATTTGACTTTCGCTGACGCTGCCGGTCTCGTAGGCAAGCTCGATGGCGGATCGGTGCTCAACTCGTATTACGCCGGCAGTCTCAGCGGCATGCCCTTTGGCGGCTACGGCCTCGTTGCCTGGTATAAGTCTGGCACCGTGGCCAACAATCTATTCACTGCGGGCGATCAGGCGTGCGGCTACAAGGTTGATTCTTCCTTCGGCACCAAAATCTCGACCGACGAGCTCAAGAGCCAGGCTTCGGTCGACAAACTCAACACCGACGCCCCCGCCACCGGCTTTAGCTGGTCTGCACAGGGCGGCCTTCCCGTGCTGGTCTCGGGCAGCGCCGTGGTCGTCGTGAACAAGGATGCCCTCAAGGCCGCCATCGACGATGCCAGCGCCAAGGTCGAGGGCGACTACACGGCCGAGAGCTGGTCGAAGCTCGCTGAGGCCCTTGTGAGCGCTCAAGACGTCTACGCCAACGATGACGCCAAGCAGGCCGAGGTCAACGCCGCAACCAAGACGCTCACCGATGCCATTGCCGCGCTCGAGAAGCCCAAGCCCACCGAGCCCGTGGCTCAGCCGCAGAACGTAGTGCACCTGAGCTCGCAGAGCGACCTCGAAAACAAGTTCAAACCCGCCGACGCCGACGCCTACTACGTTCTCGACAACGACATCACCATCGATGACAGCTGGTTCTTTGCCCCCATGGGCATGCTCGCGGGCACGCTCGACGGCCAGGGCCACACCATCACCTTCGTCAACGGTGGCGGCGTGAAGTCGCTCATGGACGGCGTTGCCTCCACGGGCGTGGTGCAGAACATCTCGTTTTCCGGTGAACTCAAGCAGGCGACGGACGGCAAGGCGTTCGGCCCCCTGGGCAACAAGGTTCAGGGTGCCGTGCTCAACTGCTCCACGAGTGTGACCGGCAAGGGCGTTGCGGGCTTTGCGCGTACGCTCGACGGCGGCATCGTGTCCAACTGCGTGTCGACCTCCGAGGGTACAGCGGGCGCGCTGTTCGCGACCTATAGCGCGGGCCAGCTCGTCAACACCTACTGGGGCGCATTCCTCACCAACAAGATGGACGCTCCCGCCTCGGCGCTCGTCAACTCCTATGCCGTCGACCCCGCCGACATGGCCACCGATGCCTTCGCCGATCTTATCAACGCCAACTGCGGCGCCAACGGCATCAGCTGGGGTATCGATAAAAAAGGCACGCCGGTCTTTGGCTCGGGCAACAGCTACCAGGCGCCCGAGGACACCACGCCCGACGACGCCTACACCGTGAGCTTCACGGCCAACGACGGCACCAGCCAGACGGTTGCCGGCCATATGCTCGAGGTTTCGCCGGACGCTGTGAACGCCTCTCGCAAACTTGGCGTCTTTGCACTTAAGGGCGTCCCGGCCACGAGCACCATCACCTGGGGCACCGATGACGCCAACCGCGGCAACATCGGCATCAACGAGTCCACGGGAGAGCTCTATGTCTACGACAACGCTACCGGCACGGTGACCGCCACCGAGCACAAGGCCGATGGCTCCGAGCAGACCGTGGCTACCATCAAGATCAAGGCCAAGGCCAAACAGTTCGACGACTTTGAGCTGTGGTATCGTGCCTCCGACGGCACCGTGAGCAACGTGACCGATGGTGCGGCTACCGTCCAAGGCTCCGAGGTGCGCAACCTCGAGATTCGCGTGCATTACGTCGACGCCGATAAGGGCGAGTACGTGCCCGTTTCGTTCAGCCGCTTCCACTTTGCCTCGAGCGATCCTACGACCATCTACAGCAACGACTACTCGGCCTGCTTTTATTTCAAGCATGCCGGCAGTGCCACGATTACCGTTACTCCGCGCGACGCCGCATCTGCGGGCGCCGGCTCCAAGAGCGTGACGCTGACGTCCGAAGCCGTGGCCGCCACGTCCATCTCGATGGGCTATAACGAGGACGGCGCCACCGTCTACCTGCAGGGCCGCAGCCCACTCTCCGAGCGCGGCGCGTTTTTGACCGATCACGCACGCCCGGTGGTGGCGCCCGACAACGCCACCAACCGCGACAACTTTACCGTGACGAGCAGCGATCCTGCCGTGGCGGCCTACACCACCGCGGGCGAGATCGGCTACACGGCGTACAAGGCTGGCACCACCACGTTTACCGCGACGCTGCCCGACACGGACGCCGATGGCAAGGTCATCAGCGCGTCGTGCGACGTGACTTATGCTTACCAAAATCCGCTTGCGAGCGTGACGGCCGGCACGGACAGCCTCTACCTCAAGGCCGGCTCGGCGCAAAAGCTCGACCTGGCCTTTACCGGCAAGAACGACGCGGACGGCTGGAGCGTGACCGAACCCGGCCTCACCTGGACGTTCAAGACACTCGACGGCAAGGACGCCTCGGGTATCGTGGGCATCGACCGCAACGAGAAGGGTGCCTGGAAGCACGTTGACGGCGCTCCCGATGACGGCCTGTACGTGGCCTCGAGTGACTACACGGTGACGGCGCTTTCGGCCGGCACGGTGATCGCGACGGGTACGCCGGTAGACGCGACCGCCGGCGCCGAGCCCGTGACGCTTACCATCACCGTGGCCGGCGTGGCCGCGAGCCCCGCTACGAGTGAGTCCGCCTCGGCGGGCATCGATGCTGCTGCTGCGTTCATCGACGCACACCGCAGCTCTGACGCCTTCCAGTACGGCGACGAGTGGGAGATTTACGACTTTGCCAAGGCGGGCCGCACGATCGATTCCGGGCTGCTCGACAATTACCATGCCTCGCTGGCCGAGCACAAGGCCGAGTGGGGGAGCGCGACCTGCGCTCTGACCGAGACCGAGCGCGTGGCGCTGGCTATCTCCGCCATCGGCGAGGACATCACCGACTATGACGGCGTCAACCTGGTCGAGCTCATTTGCAGTCGCACCGATATGATGCGCGCCAACGAGAAAATCTTCGCGCTGATGGCGCTCAATGCGAGCGGCTCGGATGCACCCGCCGGTTCCGCCTGGACGCGCGCGAGCCTCGTGGACGCCGTCTGTGAGCTCCTCGGTAGCGGCGACGCTGTGGAAGGTACGCGGCTGGGCGACGTGGACCTGACGGCCATGGCGATCCAGACCGTGGCGCCCTATGCGGGCGACACCAAGGTCGATGCCGCCATCGAGAACGGCCTCTCCTACCTCAAGGGCAAGATGAGCGCGGGTACCTGTGACTTCGGCTCTGCCGAGGCCAATGCCCAGACGATCCTCGCGCTGCTTTCGCTCGACCGAGACCCGGCCAACCCCGTCAACGGGTTTGCAAATGCTGTGACCAACGTGGTCTGCGCGCTGGACCTGTACCGCGTGGACGGAGGCAACGGCTATGCGCACAGCAAGGGCGGCGCGGCCAACGCCATGGCGACCGAGCAGGCGCTCCGCGCGCTCACGACGTATCGTGTCTCCTCGGGAGAGACGATTGCCTGGAAGACGGCCGTGACGGCGGGCAAGGGCTCGAGCAGCAAGGACCCGCAGAAGCCCACGGTGGCGCCGGGCGTCCTGACGCCGGGTGCCGGGTCGGACGGCGGTGCCGGCAACGGGACCGGCGGTTTTGCGGGCGTAATGGCTCCTGTGGCCGCCAAGATGGCCGGTGCTTCCTCGCGCGAGGGCGCCAAGGCAGCTGGCGATTCCAAGGACGAGGCTGAATCCGGCAAGAAGGATTTGACGGAGTCTTCCGTCGCCGGTAAGACAGACAAGAGCGGCAAAAAGTCGGGCACGTCCGGCAAGACCGCCGCGTTGAGCGCCGGCGCCGCCAACAAGGCTGCGGACGCGGGTCCAAACGGCTTTGCTATCGCTGGCGTTGCCGTGGGCATCGTCGGTATCGGGGCCGTCGGCGGCTGGTTTGTCTACACCAAACGCCGCGCGGCGTAGCGAGCCTCTGCCTACCAGGTAAATACTGCAAGGAGTATGGTCTTGCAAAGCGAAGGGCCCTCCTGCCGATCAGCTCGGCAGGAGGGCCCTTCCATCTCCTCGCAGTTTGAGTGGGCCAACGTCCCAGTGAAAATGGGCGGGCCGATTGTGGCCGGATGCTGAGCAGCTTGCAGAGCAGCCGCTAGCAAATCCTCGGCAGCTGCTCTCCTACGAGCATGTCGAGGATACGGGTCGAGCCCCAGCCGGTGCGTACGCGCACGGCGGGACGGGCGCCCTCGGCAAGCGGCAGCACGCGGCCGATGATGGCGGCGTTCTCTCCGTAGCGGGCGGCGCGCATGGCCGCCAGCGCGGCATCGGCTTGCTCGGCCGGCACAACGGCAACCATCTTGCCCTCGTTTGCCACTTGCAGCACATCGTAGCCGAGCATTTCGCAGGCGGCCTGCACGTCGGGGCGCACGGGCACGGCATCCTCGTCGACCTCCATGGCAACACCGCTGGCCTGGGCAAACTCATTGAGCGTGGATGCCAGGCCGCCGCGTGTGGGGTCGCGGAAGCAACGCGTGCCGGGCGCTGCGGCCAACACGTCGGCGATCAGATGGTTGAGCGGCGCGGCGTCGCTTTCGATCGTGCTCGAAAACGCCAGACCTTCGCGCTGGCTCATGATAGCGATGCCGTGGTCGCCCAATGTGCCCGATACCAGGATGACATCGCCGGGTTGGCAGTTGGCGCCGGAGAGCGTCACACCTGCGGGCATCTCGCCCACGCCGGCGGTATTGATGTAGACGCCGTCGGCTCCGCCACGCTCGACCACCTTGGTGTCGCCGGTGATGATCGCCACGCCCGCCTCACGCGCCGTTTCGGCCATCGTCTGCACGATCTGGCGGAGCTTCTCCATGGGATAGCCCTCTTCGAGGATAAAGCCGCACGACAGGTAGCGCACGTTGGCGCCCGAGGTCGCGACGTCGTTGACGGTTCCGCATATGGCAAGGCGGCCGATGTTGCCGCCGGGGAAGAACTGCGGCGAGACGACAAAGCTGTCGGTCGACATGGCGATGCGCCCGCTCGCGGGCAGCGCGGCGACGCCGGCATCGTTGCCCTCGAGCAGCTCGGGCGACCCAAAGGCATCCAGAAAGACCTCATCGATGATTCGTTTCATCATCTGCCCGCCCGAGCCGTGGCCCAGCAGGACAGTGCTATCGGTGGCACTATGGGACATATCCAAAACTCCAATCGTGGGTGGTGCCGGCGTGCGGGTGCGTTCGGGCTAGTCGCGATAACGGTAGTGTGCTGCGCAGCTGCCCTCGGAGCTCACCATGCACGGGCCGACGGGATGCTCGGGTGTACAAGCGTGGCCGAACAGAGGGCAGTCGCTCGGCGTAATGGCTCCGCGCAACACGTCGCCGCAGCGGCACCCACGTGGCTCGACCGTCGGCTCGATGGGCACGTCAAAGCGCATGCTGGCATCAAAGTGCGAAAACTCGGGACGAATGACGAGGCCCGAGCCGGCAATCGGCCCCAGCCCGCGCCACGTGGTGTCGCGCGGCTCAAATACCTGCTCGACCAGCTGGCGCGCCACGGGATTGCCGTCTGCATTGACGCCACGGCGGTAGGCGTTGTCGATTGCGGGCCTGTGCTCGACAATCATCTGGACCAGCATGCAGATGCCCTGCAAGATATCGACCGGCTCAAACCCGGTGACTACGCCGGGGGTCTCGAACTCATCGACCAAAAACCCAAAGGGTGCCAGGCCTGTGATGGTAGCGACGTGACCAGGCAGGATAAAGCCGTCGATGGTCGTCTCGGGGTCGTTGGAGATCGCACGCAGAGCCGGCGGCGTGGTCTTGTGAGCACAGTAGACCGAGAAGTTCTGGAGCCCGCGCGCGTCAGCCTCCAGGATAGCGGCGGCGATGGTGGGCGTCGTAGTCTCAAAGCCCACGCCCATAAAAATGACCGGACGATCGGGGTTTTGCTCGGCAATGTCGAGTGCGTCGAGCGGGGAGTAGACGATACGGATGTCGCGCCCTGCCGCCTTTTGTGCAGCGAGCGAGGTGGACGATCCGGGCACGCGCATCATGTCGCCAAAGGTGGTGATGATGGCGCCGTCTATGTTGGCGAGCGCGATTGCGTGGTCGATGTCGCGGTTGGCGGTAACGCAGACGGGGCAGCCCGGGCCGCTCAGCAGCTTGAGCCCGGCCGGCATAATGGAACGAAAGCCATAGCGGCCGATGTTCACGGTGTGCGTGCCGCAGACTTCCATAAGGTTGATGCTGCGGTTGCCGACAAGCTCATGAATACGATCGATGAGCTCGCGAGCCAGCTTGGGGTCGCGAAATGCCGAAAAGTCGATACCGGAGCGAACCGGCTGCGCCGCCGCCACTAGTATGCCTCGGCCGGGTTGGTGGCGAGCTGGTCCTCTTCGGCCAGCTCGGTCATGGTATTGACGAGCTCGAGTGTCTCTTGGGCTTCCTGCTCGTCAACAATCTGAATGCCAAAGCCGGCGTGCACGAGAATATAGTCGCCTACCCGTGCCGTCGGCACGAGGCGCAACGAAACGGGGCGCTCGATGCCCATCATGTCGACGGTCGCCTTAAGGTCGTCGTCGCGTTTGACCACTTTACCGGGAACGGCAAGGCACATAATGTTCCCCTTTTATACGTTTTGCGCTGGATAGGCGCCTAATTACCCATCAGATGATGGTAACGCTCGCGGGAGTCACGAGCAAACGCGTTACACCTGTGAGACGGCTGGGCACAGTGGCGTGTGAGGGCGAGCTACTGCGATGCGATCTGCGCAAGACGAGCGCTTGCGACCGCCGCCTGACCGTAGGCGATGCAGCCGTCATTGACGGGTACGGTGTGGGGGACAAGGACAGTAAGGCCTGCGCTTTTGAGCTCGCGGGTGAGGAGCTGGAGCAGAAGTCGGTTCATGAACACGCCGCCCGAGAGCACGACGGTGTCGAGGCCTTCACGGGCGCAGATCTCGTTTGCGATGCGGGCCGATGCGTGTGCGACGGCGACGTGGAAGTCGAGCGCGAGCCTGCCGGCGGGCACGCCGGCCCCGATTCCCTCCAAAAGCGCCTCAAAAAGCGGTCTGGAGTTCAGAACATGGCAGTCGTCCGGACGGGATGATTCGGTTACGGAAAAGCTGGCCATATTGCCGGTGGGGCAGATACTTTCGCTGCCGAGCGCGCGCCAGGCGGCGGCCTCAAGCTCGATGGCGGGTTCACCCTCGTAGGTCGCCTGGCCGCAAATGCCCAGGATCGCGGCTGCGGCATCAAACAATCGACCCATGCTGCTGGTGCGCGGGCTGTTGATGCCGCGCTCGATCATCGTTGCCGTCACGCTCCGTGTTTGCTCGTCTAGGCCGCCCAAGAGCCGCTCGGCCCCCGGGTGTTCAAGCAGGCCGAGCTCACTGAGCAAGGCGAAGGCGTTGCGGCGGGCGTCACGCACGGAGGCCGCCCCGCCGGGGAGCGCCCAGGTGCGCAAATGCGCGGCGCGCTCAAAGCCGCCAAGGCTGGCAACAAGAAACTCGCCGCCCCAAATGGTCCCATCGGTGCCGGCGCCGGTGCCGTCAAAGGCGATGCCGAGGACGCGTGCATTGGGCGCAAGCCGGCCTGCGGCAATCGCCTCTGCCATTACGCTCGCGATGTGCGCATGATGGTGCTGGACTTCGATAAGCGGCAGATTGTGCTCCCGTGCCTGCTCGCGCGCCCATTGGCTCGACAGATAGCCGGGATGCATGTCGCATGCCAGGGCGGCAGGCGCCAGGTCAAAGAGGTTTTCCAGACGCGAGCGCGCGGCGTTCCAAGCATCGAAAGTCGCGCCGTTTTCGACATCGCCGATATGCTGCGACACAAAACAGGCTGCCTCGCCGTTCGTCCCTTCGCGCGTGAGTGCAATCGTGGCTTTTTGCTGCGGCCCGCAGGCGAGCACGCAGGGCGTGGTGCCGTTGAGCGCCGGCAACGACAGCGGCTGCGGCGCATATCCGCGTGCGCGACGCACGAGCATGACGTCGCCGTCGACCACGCGTACCACGGAGTCGTCGTAGCGCGAGAGAATTGCGCGGTCGTTACCGAGCAGTGCGTCGGCGATGCCGGCGGCAACAAGGTGCTCCCATGCAAGGGCATCGTCGGTCTCGATGGGCTCTTCGCTCGGGTTTCCGCTGGTCATGACGAGTGAACGCATGCCGCGCTTCGCGGCCGCGGCGAGCAGTAAATGTTGAAGCGGGGTGTAGGGGAGCATGACGCCGAGCTCGGGCAAGTCGTGTGCGACGGATGGCGCGAGCTCGGGGGAGCCGTAGGCGTCGTTGCCGGCCGCGCGGCGGCGCAACAGCACGATGGGGCGAACGCTTCCGACCAGCAGGTTGCGCTCAACGCCATCGCTGTGGCACAGGCGCTCGACGTCGGCAAGGCCGCGCACCATAACGGCAAGCGGCTTGTTGCTGCGACGCTTGCGACGGCGCAGCTCGCACACCGCTCGTTCGTTGGTGGCGTCGCAGGCCAGGTGGAACCCACCCAGACCCTTGATGGCGACGATGCCGCCGCCTGCCAGCAGCTCGACGCAGCGTTCGATGATGGCATCGCTGGTCTCGCGCGTGGAGCCGACGGCTGGTGTTGCGCCGACCGCCGTTGGCATAACACCGCGATCCGCCTCGCGCCACGTAATATGCGGTCCGCAATCAAAGCAGGCATCGGGCTGCGCGTGAAACCGCCGATCGAACGGGTCGGCGTACTCTGCGGCGCAGGTGGGGCACATGGGAAAGCGATCCATCGAGGTTGCCGCTCGGTCATAGGGCAGCGAGCGAATGATGGTAAAGCGCGGTCCGCAATTGGTGCAGTTGATAAAGGGATAGTGAAAGCGTCGGTCGGCGGGGTCGAATAACTCGCGCAGGCAGTCATCGCACGTGGCGATGTCGGGCGAGATGAGCGTCGTGTGGGCGGTTTGATCCTGCGACGCCACAATGCGAAAGCCCTGCTCGTTAGCGGCGTCCCAGTCGCCGGGTGCTAGGTCCACAACCTCGACATGCTCCACGCGAGACGCCGCGGGTGCATGCTCGGAAAGCGCGGCGACAAATTCGTCGAGTGCTTCGCCAGGAGCGTGCGCCTCGATATGCACGCCATCGCCCGCGTTGAGCACCCAGCCGCAAATGCCGTGCGCCATGGCCTCGCGATACACAAACGGTCGCATGCCGACGCCCTGCACGATGCCCGTTACATGGATATGCGCATGTCGCATGCGACCCTCCTTCGTTGAAATGTGTGCTGTTACAGCCCCAGGCTCTGCTCGGTGGCGGCGCAGGTGAGCTCGCCGTGTTTAACCCCGCGCAGGCCCAGCAGGCGGTCAGCCAGCTCGTAGACGCGCTCGCCGCGACCCTTAAGCGCCAGAATCTCCAAGCAGTTGTGGTGATCCAGATGCACGTGCATGGTCGATACGATCTCGTCGGTGTAGTCGTGCTGCACCTCGTCCAGGCGGCGCGTCAGGTCGCCGGTGTGATGGTCGTAAATCATGGTGAGCGACCCGATGACCTGCTCGTCGGGTGTTCGCATCTGCTCCTTGGCAATGGAGGCGCGAATCAGGTCGCGCACTGCCTCGGAGCGGTTGGCCACGTCGCCGCGGCGCGCGATCTGCTCGTCAAAGCGGCGCAGCAGGTCGTCGGGCGCGGTGACCGAAAAACGGACCAGCTCTGAGGCGGAGCCGCTGCAACGGCAGCCCACGTCGCCGGTCGGCCCGTGCGGATGCTCGTGCTCGTGATCGCAGGCGTGCTCGTGCTCGGCCACGCTACACCAGCTTTACGGAGCCAACGGAGTTATGGTCGGCCTCGATGGCTTCCTCGTAGCCCTCGAGTGCGTCGTGCGCCTCGTGAAGTGCCGCCATGGCGGCCTCGAGCTTGGCGCCAATGCGTTCCATGTCAAAGTTCTCGGTCGCATGCAGCAGCTGATGGCTCCACTCGTGGGCGAGCTCGATCGTGTCGTCGACCTGCTTGACGCTCATGGCAAGCTGGCTCATGTTCATTCCGACGTCATGCATGGAAAGTCTCCTTTTGTACGGGTTTAATCAGTGGTTCAGATTCTACTACGCCCGCTTTGCGCATCGCCGCATAAGAAAACGGGTGCGAGTCCGTCTGACCCGCACCCGTTCACTGGGGGCTGTTTGTGACTACCATACTATCCGTGGTCGCGGGCGCAGCACCCGGCTCTCCGGTGAGCGGCGCAAAACCGCTCATGGACGGCAGCACATGACCGGCGTATTACAGGTGCTTCTCAAGCAGCGCCTGCAGCCTGGCCTTGGGCAGCGCACCAACGGAGCGGTCGATTTCCTCGCCGTTCTTAAAGACAACCAGCGTGGGGATGCTCATAACGCCAAACTGCATGGCTAGGTCCTGATTGTCGTCGACGTTGCATTTGGCGACGGCAAGTTTGCCGGCCAGCTCGTCGGCCACTTCGTCAACAATGGGCGAGAGCGAGCGGCAGGGACCGCACCACGGTGCCCAAAAATCAACCAGCACGGGAAGGCTGCCGTTAACGACGGAATCGAAGTTCTCGGGGGTAATCTTAATGTCAGCCATGGTGACCTCCATAGTGCGACGCGGCTCAGCCGCGTAAAATTCAGTACGACCGTGCTTATACCCAACGGTCCGCAAAGCAAGCACTCGCGGTCGGCTCTTTTATATAATGGTGGGCATGCAAACGATTGGAGAGTGCATGTCCACGTCACAAAGCCAGAAAAAAGAAGCCATCGCCCAGGCGACCGAGCAGGAGCTCGCATCGCTTGCGGGTCGCGGCGTGCGTATCGCGGGCAACGCGTGCTCGCCGATTGTGCTGGTAAAAGGTGATTTAGACGATGCCGAGCGTGCGGGCGGCGAGCTGGCCGCCGGTCCGGATGGTGCCGCGCTGCGCAAGGCGCTCGGCGCTATCGGCTACGCGCCAGAGGATTTCTGCGTGCTGGCAAGTGTTGCCGGCGCGGGTGACGGAGCGGTTGCGACAGGCGAGGGCCTGCCGTGCGAGCTGTTCCGCGAGGCGCTCGAGGCCTTGGACCCCGAGGCGGTCCTGCTGCTGGACGATCGCGCGGCCGATACCATGCGCGAGACCTATGCCGACATGCTCGTGGCAATCGACGACTTTGATACCGCCATGCTCAAGCCCGGCTTGGTCGCCCATGTGCAGGGCCGTCGCGTGCTTGCACTCGACGGTTTTGAGGCTGCGCTCACCGACAAAGCCGCCAAGCAGCGTATGTGGGCATACATCAAACAGCTGGCCCCGGCGGTTGCTCCGTTGTAGTGAGGCCGCGTCGACAAACGACCCCGAGCGGGCGAGCCGCGCCCGCGGAACGCAAATCCGTCGCGCCCGTGCCCTTACATCACAGCGCGCAGCTCAAACCGCTCGCCGTTAATGCGGACCTGGCAGTTGCCGTTCATGCGTTCCACGGCGAACTTGATGCTCTTGGTGCCAAAGCCGTGGCCCGAATGCTGGGTCACGGGTATGCCGTCGACCATGCGTGGCGGCCGTCCAAAGATGCCTCCTGCGCTATCGAAGCTCGACTATCCTTAACTTGTCAGTTCGAAAATGGGCCTGCCGCATGATTGAATCTTTATTTCAACTTTACACCTAGGTTTACAGCTGTCTTGTCAGCTGTAAACCTAGGTGTCATACTAAAGCCCCAAGATTTGCCAAAAGAGAGGGGCCTTGATGGCACAGAGCGCGAACATGGATGCATCGGAGCTTGCACGCGATATTGCGGCCGGCCTGGCATCGGCAACGACGGCAACGGAGCGCGCAGCATTGGTGCCCGCAGAGCTCGTCGAGGCCATTCAGCAACTTAAAACCCAGCGCGACGCGGTGATCCTGGCGCACTATTACGTGGCGCCCGAGGTCCAGGCTGTGGCCGATTACGTCGGCGACAGCTTCTACCTGGCAAAGCTTGCCAAGAGCCTGCCGCAGCAGACCATCGTGCTGTGCGGCGTGGAGTTTATGGGCGAGAGCGCCAAGCTGCTCAACCCCACCAAGACCGTGCTGCTGCCCGAGCCGGGCGCGGATTGCCCCATGGCTCATATGGTCAAGCGCGAGACGGTCGACGCGGCGCGCGCCGAGTACGGCGACGACCTGGCCGTGGTCTGCTACGTCAACTCGACGGTCGAGATCAAGAGCTGGAGTGACGTGTGCGTCACCAGCTCCAACGCCGTCAAGATTGTGTCCGAGCTGCCGCAGCAACACGTCCTGTTCATCCCCGATCAAAACCTGGGCCGCTTCGTAGCCGAGCAGGTGCCGCAAAAGCACGTCATCCTCAACAATGGCTACTGCCCGCGCCACCACATCATCACCGTCGAGCAGATCGTCGATGCGCAGGAGGCGCATCCCGACGCGCTCGTGCTGGCACACCCCGAGTGCAAGGCCGACGTCCTTGCCGAGGCCGACTACATCGGCTCCACCGCCGGTATCATCAAGTACGCCGAGGAGTCGGACGCCAACGAGTTCATCATCGTGACGGTTCGCGGTGTGCTCTACGAGCTTGAGCGCCGCTGCGAGGGCACCGGCAAAAAGTTCTATTTCCCCGCGGTGCAGCCCACCTGCGTCAACATGGATCTCATCACGCTCGAAAAGCTCGTGCACTGCCTGGAGACGGGCGAGGGCGAGGTGCAGATCGGCGTGTCGGACGAGGCCGCCGACCAGGCCAAGCTCACGCTCGACCGCATGCTCGAGTACGCGGCGCGCTAAGCCAATGTGACATGAGGGACAGTCCTTTATGCCACATTACAAGGGAGAGGATTTCTGTGGAAACCAAACAATACCCCGACATGGAGTGCGACGTCGTCATTGCCGGCTGCGGCGTGGCGGGCCTGTACGCGGCCCTCAATCTGCCGACGAGCACGCGCGTGGTCATGCTCTCCAAGGGCGCTGTCGACGAGTGCGACTCGATGCTCGCACAGGGCGGCATCTGCGTGCTGCCCGAAGGCTCGGACTACGATGCCTTCTTTGAGGACACCATGCACGCCGGCCACTACGAGAACCGCCGCGAGAGCGTCGACATCATGATCCGCTCGAGCCGCTCGGTCATTAACGACCTGCTGGCCATGGGCGTGGACTTTGAGCGCAAGGCCGACGGCAGCCTCGACTTTACCCGCGAGGGCGCACACAGCCGCCCGCGCATTGCCTTCCATGCCGACATTACGGGCAAGGAGATCACAACCAAGCTGCTCCAGGCCGTTCGCAAGCTGGATAACGTGCAGATTTTGGAGCACGTGGCCATGACCGACATCCTGACGGGCGAGCGTGACGGCGCCACGGTGTGCACCGGCGTCGTCGCCGTTCCCGTGGACGAGGACAACTCGGTTCGTCCCGCCGACGAGCTGGCAAATGCCGCCGAGGGCGTGCATGCCGGCGAGCCGTTTAAGATCCATGCCCGCCACACGCTGTGGGCGACGGGCGGCATCGGCGGCGTATACGACCATTCGACCAACTACCCGCAGCTCACGGGCGATGCCTGCTACATCGCTCAGGAGCATGGCATTACGATGGAGCACCTGGACTACGTGCAGATTCACCCCACGGGTCTGTTCTCGCCGCAGCCGGGTCGCACCTTCCTAATCAGCGAGAGCTGCCGCGGCGAGGGAGCGATTTTGCTCAACGCTGCCGGTGAGCGCTTTACCGACGAGCTTCAGCCGCGCGATGTGGTCGCCGCCGCTATTCGCGAGCAGATGAAGCTCGACGGCACCGAGCACGAGTGGCTGAGCTTTGCCCCCGTCGACCGCGACGTGGTGACCGGGCACTTCGCCAACATCCGCGCGCGCTGCCTGGAGGACGGCCGCGACATCCTGGACGAGCCCATTCCCGTCACACCCACGCAGCACTACTTTATGGGCGGCGTGCCGCACCTCGATGCCCGAGCTCTACGCTGCGGGCGAGACGGCTTGCAACGGCGTCCACGGCAAGAACCGCCTTGCATCAAACAGCCTGCTCGAGGCGCTGGTCTGGGGTCGTCGCGCCGCGTGGCGCATGCGTACCGGCGAGTCGCTGGCCGTGGAGCAGGCGGGCGATCCCGCGCTCGATGGCCGTCATCGCACCCTGAGCGCCGACACCCTGGCAATCGATGATTTGGCCCGTGCCGCCGGCACGCAGGCCGTGGAGGAGTAGACCATGAATCCCATTACCATGAAGCTCGTCGTCGATGATCTGATTCTGCGGGCTCTGCGCGAGGACATTACCTTTGAGGACGTGAGCACGGCGAGCGTGTGCCCCACGGCGCGTCCCGCCACGGTGGAGCTTATCGCCAAGGCCGATGGCATCATCGCGGGCTTGGATGTGTTCGCTCGCACCTTTGAGCTGCTGGATTCGCAGAGCGCGGTGCTGTTTGATGTTGCCGACGGTGACGAGGTACACGCCGGCGACCACGTGGGTCAGGTGCGCGGCGATGCGCGCGTGCTGCTTTCGGGCGAGCGTGTGGCACTCAACTACCTGCAGCGCATGAGTGGTATCGCTACCTATACGCACCAGATGGCCGCGGTGCTCGAGGGTACCAAGACCGTGCTTGTCGACACGCGCAAGACCACGCCGGGCATGCGCGTCTTCGAGAAGGCTGCGGTCGAGATCGGCGGCGGCAGCAACCACCGTTACAACCTGTCGACGGCCGTCATGCTCAAGGACAACCACATCGACGCAGCCGGTGGCGTGACGCGTGCGATCGAGATGGCGCGCGCCCATGCATCGTTTACCACGACGGTCGAGATCGAGTGCGAGAACCTGGACATGGTACGCGAGGCCGTGGAGGCCGGCGCCGATATCATCATGCTCGACAACATGACCCACGACGACATGGCTGCTGCGATTGAGCTTATCGCCGGTCGCGCCAAGACCGAGTGCTCGGGCAACGTGGACGCCAACAATATCCGCGCGCTCGCCGACCTGGGCGTTGACTTTATT
>USJQ01000004.1 GCA_900554985.1 uncultured Collinsella sp.
GGGGCCGCGGGGGCGTTCGGCTAGGTGCGGGAACGGCCTATTTGCTCAATGTGTTCGGCTGAGATCGGAAATCAACCTTGTTTACCCATTCTTTGCTTGTTGACGCATCAACGGCGAACATCCATAATGCGCTTGTTTTAAATGTTGATGTATTAACATCTTATAGGAAAGCTTCTTATGTCTCAAAACGCACGTTCCCATCGAAAACTCAAGATAGCCGGCATCGTTGCGCTGGTGCTCGTTGTCGCGCTGCTGGGGTTTGCCGGCAACTTCTTGTTCGACTTTGCCCTGAATCCCCAAGCGCCCTACACCATGAAGATGATGCAGGACGGCAAGGACGCCGAAAAGGGCGAGCAGATTGACGCCGAGGAGGGCGAGGCACGGGCGTGGTTTAAGGAAAACCGCGAGAGCAGCAGCCTCACCGCGGACGACGGGACCGAGCTTGCCGCCTGGTATTTTGCTGCGTCGGAGAGCACGCACGACTACGCCGTCTGCCTGCATGGATATACCAACGAGCCCATCGGCATGGCCCGATACGTCAAACGATTCCACGACCGCGGCATGAACGTACTCGCACCCGCCGCCCGCGCCCACGAGCGCTCCGGCGGCGACTATATCGGCATGGGCTGGCCCGAGCGGCTCGATGTCGTTGCATGGATTGGGCGGATCGTTCAGGCTGACCCCGAGGCGCGCATCCTGGTCTTTGGCGAGTCGATGGGTGCGGCAACCGCCATGGACGTCGCGGGGGAATCTCTGCCCGCAAACGTGAAATGCATTATCGAGGACTGTGGTTATACGAGTGTTTGGGACGAGTTTTCTCTGCAGCTCAAGGACGTGTTCGGGCTGCCCAGCTTTCCCTTGCTCGATGTAGCAAACTTGGTGTGCAACGTGCGCGCGGGCTACGACTTTCATAAGGCGAGCAGTGTGGAGCAACTCAAACACGCGACGGGTCCCATGCTGTTTATCCACGGCGACCAGGACACCTTTGTGCCGTACGACATGCTCGACCAAAACTACGACGCGTGCGCCAGCAAGGTCAAGCAAAAGCTCACCATCCATGGCGCCACCCACGCCAAGAGTGCGCAAGTTAACCCCGAGCTCTACTGGAACACGGTCGACGACTTCCTCGACGAGTATTTTTAGGCAAATAGTACGGTTTACTGGTCTATCTGACCCCCTAGCACTTCCGAAAAGCCGCCCGTGGGCACTGTGCTCACGGGCGGCCTTTGCTAACGCTGCGCTACAAAAGCGCTTGATTTGTCCAATAGCTAGACGCTACTTGACCTCGATGAGCTCGTACTCGCTCGTGCCCAAGCCGATCTTCTCGGCATGCGCGATGCACACGCGCCAGTCGGTGTCGGGATGCGTAATGCAGAAGGGGTCGTGCGCCTGCTCGCCCTCCAGATGCTCGTGGTTATGCTCCATCTTGGCCGCGCTATCGGTGAGCTCGGTGTTGGGCAGTGGCTCGGACGCCATGACGGCATCGGCGCAGGCCTGGTCGATGGCGACCGGGTCGAAGCTCGCGAACATGCCGATATCGTTGACGATAGGTGTGTCGTTTTCGGGATGGCAGTCGCAGTTGGGACTGATGTCCATGGCAAGCGAGATGTGGAAGCTCGGGCGGCCGTCGACAACGGCCTTTGTATACTCGGCGATCTTGCAGTTGAGCACGTCGGCCGCGGCGTCATAGCCGGGCTTGATGCAGTCCTGGTTGCATGCCGCAATGCAGCGTCCGCAGCCCACGCAGCGATCGTGGTCGATGGTGGCCACGTGCACCGTGCGGGTGTTGCCGTTGGCAGGCTCGCGCTCGCGGGTGCCGTCGAACGAGACAGCGTTGTGCGCGCAAATCTTTTCGCAGGCACGGCAGCCAACGCAGTGCTCGGTCGAGACGTTCGGCTTGCCGGCGGCATGCTGCTCCATCTTGCCGGCACGGCTGCCGCCTCCCATACCCAGGTTCTTCATGGCGCCGCCAAAGCCGGCCTGCTCATGGCCCTTAAAGTGGGTGAGGCTGATCACGATATCGGCGTCCATGAGAGCCTGACCGATCTTGGCCTCGCGCACGTACTCGCCGCCCTCGACCGGGACGAGCGCCTCGTCGGTGCCCTTGAGGCCGTCGGCGATGATGATCTGGCAGCCCGTGGCATACGGGGTAAAACCGTTCTGGTAGGCGGTATCGATGTGCTCGAGCGCGTTTTTGCGGCTACCCACATAGAGCGTATTGCAGTCGGTGAGGAAGGGCTTGCCGCCCAGCTCCTTCACGACATCCGCGACGGCGCGGGCGTAGTTGGGGCGCAAAAAGCTCAGGTTGCCCAGCTCGCCAAAGTGAATCTTGATGGCGACGAACTTGTTCTCAAAGTCGATCTGCTCGATACCGGCGTGACGGATGAGGCGCTTGAGCTTGTCGAGCTGGCTCTCGCGAGCATGCGTGCGCAGGTTAGTGAAGTACACCTTAGCGGGTGCGGCGGGTGCGGCTGCGGTCATAGATATATCCCCTCGGTCTATATGGCGTTACAGACATAGAGGATGGTACCAGTTAAAGCAGAGTTAAAGTCAAGTACGGCACCTAGTCATTGGGGACGTTCTTAAATGACTACTCTTGGACTTTGAGGGCCTCGGCCAGGCTCACGCGCTTGATGGAGCGTGTGTGCAGCAGCGCCACGACCAGGTAGGTCGCAAAGCCAATGCCGACGCATGCAGCCATAGACCAAGCGGGCACGTAGATCTCGATATTGCCGTTATAGGCGAGTAGCATCGAGCGGAAGATGGCCGTGAGCGAGCCAATAATGACCGGCAGGCTCAGCACGAGCGACGCCGCCACGCACAGCGTGATCGAGCGGATGTACAGATGCGAGATCTCGCTATCGCGATAGCCAAAGACTTTCATGTAGCTGATCGAACGGGCGCTGTGGTCGATCACCGCCTTGGTCAGCAGGTACATAAACAGCAGGAAGATAAACACCGCGAGCCCGACCATCATGCCGATCATTTTGCTCATCATGCCGATGAACTGGTCGCCCACGGCACGCATGTCGTCGGGCGTGGTGTCGCCGGCAAAGTAGCGCGCGTCGAGGTCGAGCTTCTCGTCGCTCACATAGCCGTTGAAGTAGGCCGCATCGTTGCCAAAGAGCTCGTTAAAGTCATCGATACTCATATAGATATTCATGTCCGACTTGGAGCCCCAGGCACAGTCCTTGCCCGCATACTCAAGGGAATAATTCTCGCCCTCATACTTGTCGCCGAGCGTGACGTTCTGGCCCTCGCTCCAGCCAAACTTGTCGAGCAAGCCACCGCCAAAGACGACGCGTCCGTCGCCGACGTCCAGCCCTTTCCAGTAGCGCGAATCGGGCGAGATGCCGTAGACAGAAATCGTCTCCTCGCCATTACCATCGCCGCGGTCGTATTGCAGTTGGTAAACGGCATATTTCTCGGCCTGCGCGATTGCGCCCGCGCCGTTGTCAATCGTGTTGACCGGGTGAATGTCGTCGTTGTCGGTGTCGATCTTAGAGGCCTTGTCAATCAGGTCGATAGCCTCGTCGCGGTTGCAGCCGAGGATATCGGCAAGGTCATCGAGGCGCGCATAAAGCGCATCCTTCTTGTCCTGGACCTTGGTAAGCGCATCCTGCGCCGCAGTCAGGCTCTCGGCAGACGGAGATGCGGTCGCGGCATCGGCTGCCGTCTGCGCCGCATCGGCCGCGCCGTCAAGCTCGTCATCGGCATCTTGGGCGGCGGAAAGCAGCGCGCCGTCAACCGACTGCAAGCGCTCGAGTGCTGACCACTGCTCGCGCTCCTCGGCAGTGCCCTCGAGCTCCAGCGGCGCCTTGAGCGTGTACTGGTGCTCGGCGACCAGGCTTGTCTCGAGGTTGTCCGCGTAGTGCGTCATCGTGGGCAGAATCGCCAGGCCAAAGAGCAGCAGCAGCGAGGCAAACGCAATGCCCACAAAGAGCGTGGCAAAGTTGCCCAGGTTGCACAGAAAGATACGCAGGCGGAAGCGGGAAACAAAACCCATGCGCTCCGGCAGTTGCATACCGCGCTTGGTGCCCGATTTGCCGCTCGCCTCGTGACGAAGGAACTGCAACGGCGTCTTGCCCATTTTGCGAAGCAGGCCCACCAGCGTGATGAGGATGAGCGCGGCGGCGGGAACCACGGCGCACTTCACAAAGATCTCCCAGCTCCAGTACACCTGGAAGGGCGGCAGGCTGTACGAACCGTAATAGAGGCTGCGCATGGGCTCGGTAAAGAACACAACGCCGAGCGCAGTGCCCAAAAGCGCCGCGACCACGCCCACGATGGCGGGAAGTGCCAGGTAGTGCAGCACGATCTCGCGACGGCGATAACCGCTGGCGAGCAGCGTGCCGATGATGGCGCTCTCCTCCTCGATGGTGGCGTCGGTAAGGACCACAAAGACGAACGCCATGATCACGATGATGATGTCGAGCAACGTCGTCCACATCATGGAGTCGCCGTCCACGTCGTCGCGCGCATAGCCAATGCCCTGATTGGAATCGGCATCGATCAGATCGTCCACGCGCGCATCGGCATCGGTCAGCGCCTCGACCATATCCTGCTCGGCATCGGTGCGGTCCGCGACGGAAAGGTCGCGATCGGTAAAGGTAAAGGAGTAGGTGTAGGCGGGTGCGCCGCCGGCATCTTCGAGCGCGGCAAAGCCGCCATCGGTGACCTCGGCCACGCCGTACGTGATGGTGTTCACCGTAAAGTCCGAATTGTCGAGGAACAGCGCCTGGCTATCGGGCTGGGTCATGATGCCGCAGATGGTGTAGGTGCGGCCCTCAAGCTCGACCTTATCACCCACGGCGAGGTCGTTGTTGGTGGCGAAGACACGGTCGATTGCCACCTCATCGTCCGTCTTGGGCTGCCTGCCTTCGCAGTAGGACGCAATGTCAACCTTGGTGCGATGCGCGTAGGTGCGCAGGGTGCGCTTGGTGCCGTCGTCGCCGGCGGTCTTTTTGATGATGGCGTCGATGGAGAAATTCTTGTAGAGCGTGACGCCGCCGACGTCGCCGGCTGCATCCTCGGCGGCCTTGAGTTGATCGTCGGTAGCCTCGAAGGAGGTGGTCACGCGGCCGTCCTCAATCGCGTACGCATCGCGCATGTCATCGATAAGGCAGCCGATGGAATGCGCTGCGAGCAAAAATCCCGAGGTGAGAGCGATGCTTCCGCACATAAGCAAAAAGATGCCCAGGTACTTGCCGATATTGCGGCGCAGCTCGCGCGGGAGACGTTTTGCGAGAGGTGTCATGGCGCCGCCTACCAATCGAGCTCGGCGGCCGCGACGGGCGACTCGTTGAGCTCATCCTCGACGATGCGTCCGTCGCGCAGGCGCAGCACGCGGTTGGCCATGCGGGCGATGGCGGCGTTGTGCGTGACGATGATGATGGTGCAGCCGTACTCGTGATTGACATCCTCCATGAGCTGCAGGATTTCCTTGGACGTCTTGTAGTCAAGCGCGCCCGTGGGCTCGTCGCACAGCAGCAGGCCCGGGTTTTTGACGAGCGCACGGCCGATGGCGCAGCGCTGCTGTTGGCCGCCCGAAACCTGACGCGGGAACTTGTTGCGGTGCTCGTAGAGGCCCAGCGAACGCAGCAGGTCGTCGACATTGAGCGGGTTTTTGGACAGGTGCGCCGTGACCTCAATGTTTTCCTTGATGGTGAGGTCGGGCACCAGGTTGTAGAACTGAAAGACAAAGCCCAGCTCGCGGCGGCGGTACTCACCCAGGTCGGCGGGCTTGAGCACCGTGAGGTCGCAGCCGTCCACCATGATGGAGCCGGCGTCGGCATCCTCCAGGCCACCGATCAGGTTAAGAAACGTCGACTTGCCCGAGCCCGAGGGCCCCAGCATGACGCAGATCTCGCCGCGATTGATGGACGTGTCGATGCCGTCGAGCACCGTCAGGCGCGCATCACCGTCGCCGTAATGCTTTTTGAGATCCTTAACCTGGACATAGGCTTCCTGCGTTGCCATGGTATCCCCCGTTGTTAGCCTCGTACTACTTTATGAGCGTAATAGTAAACCATGGCGAACTATTTTGGAGCGTGGCCTGGATTTTATTTCAGACTAGTCATTGGGGACGTTCTTAAATGACTAGCTGTTGGGGACACTCTTTCGCCACCCGGCAGTTAGGGACGTTCCCTTTCTGCCGGCAGCTGGGGACAGTCCTTAGCAAGCCGGCGGTTCGGCAAAGACTGTCCCCAATGACTAGTCGTTTAAGTCTGTCCCCAATGAGTACCCAATGACTAGGTGGCTAGGCGTGGGATTTGGTGCGTGCGAGGGCTAGGCCTACGGCGGCGATGGCCGCGGCAAAGAGCACCGTGACGCCCAGGTCGCAGGCGATGTCGCCCAGCACGGTGGACGTCAGGTCCGCGGCGAGCGCCTTGCCGATCGCGTCGTTCACCCAATACGTCGGCACAAAATGCGCCGCGGTCTGCACGGCCGAGCCCATGAGCGACAGCGGCATCCAGGCGCCGCCCAAAAACGTCATGAGCATGCCGAGTAAGTTGCCCACGCCGTTGAGCAGCTCCTCGCGCGCGCCCAAGCTCGACAGCGTAAAGCCAACGGCCAGCGGCGTGCACGCCAGGGCAAACGTCACCGCCAGCGCCAGACACACACGACCCGCGCCGACCTCGGCAACCGCGCCGGCAAAGCCCACGACGCCCATCATGCTCGACACGAGCCAAATGCAGACGGTGAGCACGGCGGCGGCCGCAAACACGGCAAGCGAACGCTGACGCTCGGAGACCGGGCTGGCATCCATGCGGCGCACGCGCTCGGGCTCGTTCATGCCCGAGAACACCAGCCCCACCGACACGATGACCGACGAGATAACCGCATACGCGCCAAAGTTGAAATACGACTCGAGCGTGGCAGCAGCAGCCGAGTCGACCTTGACCTGCTCGATCTGGACCTCCGCGCGCTTTGCAGCGGCATGCTCGGCGGCCTTGGCAACATCGCCGTTAGAAGCAGCGGGCTCAAGCGCCGCCGCAGCGCCCGCGAGCGAGATCCAGCGCGAGGCCTCGGCAGACGAAAGCGCCGCCGCCATGGTGCCGGAACCGTAGGTCACGTCGAGCTTGGGCAGGGCCTCCCTCGCGCGGGCAGCCGCGACCAGGTCGTCCTCGAACCCCTCCGGGATAAAGAACACGCAGTCGGCGCTGCCCTTGGCACTATTGCTCTTGGAGAGCGCGTCCGCGAGGTCGTAGGTGTCGTCGCCGACGCCCGTGACCAGCTCAAAGCGCGAACCCAGATGTTTGGTAAGCGCACGCGAAAGATCGCTGTCGTCGCGATCGATCACGATCACGTTGGTGTCGTAGGGCTTGTACTCGGTGAGCTGCGACGAGTTCCAGCTCACCGATGCCGCGATGAATACGCCCATGAGCGAAATGAACACCGTGTAGATAAGCAGATAGAGCGGGTGTGCGAGCGCCATGCGAAGCGCGGTCTTAAAGGTGCTCATAGCGGCTCCTTCCAAAGATCAGCGTAGCGGCGGCGACAAACACCAGCGTCATGAGGACCAGCGCGCCGGCGCGAACGACAAAGGGGCCCAAGTCCTCAAAGAAATACAGGCGGTTGAACATGTCGCAGACAAGCTTGACGGTGTTGAGCCAACACTCGGCCGGGCAGGCGCGGGCGACGTCGTCGGCAAGCGCCATCGCCGGCTCGCCGTAGAGGCCGGCGAACAGGGCGCACGTGGTGGCAAAGCCCGTGAGGATGCCCGACTTGGACGCCTTGCCGCCCTTAACGGGAAGCGTGCCCACAAAGAGCCCCAAGCCCGTGGCGGCAAGCGCGGAAGCGGCGGCGCCCACCAAACACAGCCCCTCGCGCCCGCCAAAGTCGACGCCCACGACTAGGCGCACGTAGCCGATCGCGATCACCATCGAAGCAAAGGAGACCAGCCACGAGCCGACAAAAATGCCGGCCAGCGACGCCGTCTTGGAAAGGCCGCCCACGCAGCGGCGCGCGCCAAGGCCCGACAGATTGGGCTGCAGGTCGACAACGCTCAAGGCGGCAAACTCGGCAGACATCATCGCGACCAGGCCAAAAAGCGCGTAATAGTAGATGACCGTGCCGTCGGGCGTGGTGCGCGTAAGGCTCACGCGACGGGTGCCGCCCTCGAGCGACAGGGCGCGCGCAACCGCCTCGGGGTCGGCGAGTGCCGCCGGGTTGTCCTGGGCAATCTGGGACATGAGCTCGGCATTTTGTGTATACGAGCTTGCCACCGTCTCCAGGATGCTGCGATCGGTGAGCACCGATGATGCGCGCGAGCTGTCGTAGCTCGAAAGCAGTGTGAGCTTGGGCGTGCCCGCGTCGTCGACCGTATAGATACCCGCGACCTCACCGGCCTTGAGCGCATGGTTCGCAGCAGCCGCGTCGTCGCACTCGTGAATCTTGAGCAGCTGGTCGTCGCCCTCCTTGGCAAGCGACGTCGCCACATCCTTAAAGGTCGAAGCGTCCCAGGCCTCGTCCGCCACGATGGCAACCGGCACCGGATCGACCGTGCCGTCGGAGCTGAGGTTCGCAAACATAAACATGAACATCGTGGAAAGCGCGATGGGAAAGAGAGCGCCCCAGACCCACGTGCTCGGCCGGCGCAGCAGCGTCTTGACCGTGGTGATGATGGTGTTGAACATGGCCGCCCCCTAGTCGCGCAGCTCGCGGCCGGTGATCTCGAGGAACACGTCGTTGAGGGTCGGCGGCTCGCTCCACACGCGGCCGAGCGCCACATCGGCGGCGCGCAGCGTGTCGAGGATGTCGACCAAATTGTGCGGGCTCGCTTCGCAGGTGCAGACGAGCTCGCCGCCGGACAGCTCAACCGAAAGCACGTGCTCGAGGGCGCGCAGCCGCTCGACCGTGGCGGTCTCGACGGCGCCGACCTCGACAGTCACGCGCTCGCCCATTTGAATCATGCGTTTGAGCTCGTCATTGGTGCCCTGCGCCAGCACACGTCCGCCGTCCATGATCATGATGCGGCTGCAAATCTGCTCGACTTCCTCCATGTAATGGCTGGTATACACCACCGTGGCGCCCTCGTCGCGCAAGAGGCAGATGCCGTCCAGGATGGCGTTGCGACTCTGCGGGTCGACTGCCACCGTAGGCTCGTCAAAGAAGATGAGCTCGGGCTTGTGCGCAATGCCGCAGGCAATGTTGAGGCGACGCGCCAGGCCGCCCGAGAGCTTGCCGGGGCGAAACTTGGTAAAGTCGCCCAAGCCCACAAAGTCGATCGCCTCGTCCACCAGCGCGCGGCGGCGCTTGCGGTCGTTAACGTAGAGGCTACAGAAATAGTCGATGTTCTCGCGCACGGTAAGCTCGTCAAACACCGCAACTTGCTGCGGGACCACGCCGATGCGGCGCTTGAGGTCGTAGCGGGCGGGCGTCATGGGCTCGCCGAACAGCTCGATGGTGCCCTTGTCGTAGGCGAGCAGCTGCAGGATGCAGTTGATGGACGTGGTCTTGCCCGAGCCGTTGGGGCCCAGCAGGCCAAAGATGCTGAGGTTAAAGTGGTCAAGCGCGATAAGGTCGTCGTAGCGCTTGACGAGGTTTTCGACGTGGACGATGTCTGTCATGAGGCGGCCCTTCTGTTGATTGCGGCCCGGTACGATTGCATCATCGCAGGAGCGGACGGCGCGCACCAGTGAGCTTTGTCACGAGTGCGGGGGCTCGGTCGCGTGGCCCGCTGACGCGACCGCCCCACCGTGCGGGAGGAATGTCACGGTTGCGCTAGGCGGCCCCTCCACCACGCGCAGTTTCGCGTACAATACCCGTATGAACAGGCTTTTCGACAAATCGATCGTGCTGGCGTGCTGTATTGCGGCTGCCATGGGTCTTGCCGTGGACGCTCGTCTGGTTGTGGCGTTTTGCCTTGGCATTATTGCCACCTCGCTGGCCGAGGTCGCACAGGGGAAACGCACCCGACGCGCAAGCGAGGCAGCGAGCTACGCCTGCATCATCGCGGCTGTCTTCGTGCCGCCGTTTGTGCCGTTTGCGCCTCTCGCCCTCTATGACATCGCGCGACGCGTGCGCCGCGAGCACGCCTGGGTCGCGTTGGGCATTGGCTCCGTCTTTGCCTTTGCGCTCGTCGCGGACCTTCGCGCCGATGCGCTTACCGCACGAACGCTCCTGCTGACCGCCATCCTTTCGGTTGCCGCCACCTTGCTATCGCTACGCACCGCCCAGTTGGAGCGCGAGCAGCGGCGCATGCGCCGCACCCGCGACGAGCTGCAGGAACGAGCCCTCGCGCTCGAGGCGCGCAACCGCGATCTTGCCGATCGCCAGGACTACGAAGTCGAGCTCGCGACGCTCGCCGAACGCGCCCGCATCGCGCGCGAGATCCACGATAACGTCGGGCACCAGCTCACGCGCGCCTCACTGCAGGCCGAAGCCCTACGCGTGGTCCACGCCGACGAGCCTGGCGTCGCCGCCGATTTCGCCGACGTTAAACGCACGGTTGACGAGGCGCTCCAGCTTGTGCGCGCCAGCGTCCACGCGCTCAACGACAACGCCGTCGACCTTTCCGTGCAGCTCGAACGCATTGTCGAAGGCACACGCTCGGACGGCGGCCCGCAGATTGAGCTTGAAGTTATGGCCGAACATGCGCCCGCAAACGTCGCCAACTGCTTTGCAGCGGTCCTGCGCGAAGCGCTCTCCAATACCATACGCCACGCTTGCGCCCAGACCGTCACCGTACGGTGCATGGAGCATCCGTCGTTTTACCAGCTCATTGTTACCGACGATGGCGTGGGTGAGGTCCAAGCAAGCGGCCGCGGCACCGCGGAGGGCATGGGGCTCGCCTCCATGCGCGAGCGCATCGAGGCGCTTGGCGGCACCTTCACCGCCGGCCCGCGTGCCGGCGCCGGCGGCTGGCGTGTGTTTGCCACCGTTCCCAAACAGCAAGGAGATGAGGGCCGATGAGGCTCATCGTTGTCGACGACGACCGCTTGGTGGTCGATTCGCTCAAGATTATCTTGGGCGCCCAGCCGCAGATCGAAGTGGTGGGCACCGGTGCCAACGGCAACGATGCGGTGGCGCTCTACGCCGAGCACGCACCCGATATTGCGCTGCTCGACATCCAGATGCCGGGACGCGACGGCCTTTCGGCCGCGCGCGAGATCCTTGAGCACGACCCTGCGGCGCGCGTGGTGTTTCTGACGACGTTCTCGGATGACGAGTACATTGTGTCGGCGCTCAAGCTGGGCGCCCGCGGCTACCTGATCAAGACCGATGTCGCTGCCATTCCGCCGGCGTTGGCGCAGGTCATGGACGGCAAACGCGTGCTCGAGGGCAAGGCGATCGAAGATATCAACTTTGATGGGGCGGACGTCGAGGCCGGCGCGACCCGCCGGCCCGCCGCCTTTGCCGGCCTGACCGACCGCGAGTTCGAAGTCGCCGAGCTCATCGCCCGCGGCCTCGACAACAAAGAGATCGCCGCCACCGCCTATATGGGCGAAGGCACCGTACGCAACCACATCAGTTCGATCCTGGCCAAAATGGGCCTGCGCAACCGCACGCAGATCGCTATCGCCTACCTGCGAGGGTAGTTGCCCGAAGACCGACCGTTCCGGCATAGCAAAATGGCTGCTACCGATTTAAGGCCATTTCAAAACTATGCCGGTTTACGGGGCCAAACTCAGGACCCCCATCCATACCCGCGTTTTCTGCAAAATGACGGCTCGTCTACCTGCGGTTTTATTTTCACGAATATCGGCATGGTTGGAGACTCGTAACTCAGCCCCGTAAACCGGCATAGTTTTGTTCGGGCGGCCCTGGACGAGTGCCTCCGCCAGCCTCGCGGGACCAAAATGATCCGTTTTCCTCCGTCCCCAAGGGATCAGCCGGAACCGCTCGCCACGAAATCGGCCCATCTACTACGTTTGACGCGATACCCATGACCATACCTTCGTTTTGAACAAAACCACAGGCGTTCTACCTGCGGTTTTGTTTTCGCGTTTTTTGGTATGGTTGGGGGTAAGGGGCTAAACGTAGTAGATGGGCCGGTTTCGTGGCGCGCCCCCGGCGCATAAAAGCGCCGCCACGGAGGAGGGAGATGCCTCCGTGGCGGCTGGGGGTAGGAGTAGGTCGGAATTTAGCCCTGCCGGCCGCCCGGGGCCTTTTGGCCCCGGGCGCTGCCAGCGTGCCTAGCGCTTACGGATACCCCAGACCAGGGCTCCGACGCCGGCCGTGGCGATGACAAATGCCATAAGCAGAGCGGCAGCCTGCTGGTCGCCGGTGGCGGGCAGGAAACCCTTGACCGTCTTAACGATGTTCGTCACGGTCTTGGGCGTGCCGGGATCGGGCGTCGGCACGGGCGTCTCGGGCTTCTTGTACGTGTTGTTGAACACGATACCCTCGACGCTCTTGTCGCCCTTGGTAAAGGCAACGTTCGCCTTGAGGTTGCCCTCGCCGTCGTCGACCACGTTGACGGTCGCGGTAAAGACGGACTGGTCGTGGGTCATACCGGCCTCGTCGCCCTTGACCTCGCTGATGGTGTAGACGTACGTACCGGGCTCGTCGTACTCGAACTTGTCGAAGTTGATCTTGCCGTCGGCATCGTTGGTAACCGTAGACTCGATGTCCTCGCCAACGAGCTTAAAGCTAAACTCGTCCTTCTTGAGCTCGCGTCCCTCGAGCACCTTGATGGCGCCGATGGAAACCTGCGTGGGCATGGCGTGATACTTGTTGGTAAAGCCAGCCGACTCGGTGGTTCCCTCGAGCTTGTGCGTCGCGGTCAGCGTGCCGTCGCCGTTGTCGGAGACGGTGGTCACGACGGTGTAGGTCGTGCCGTCATAGGTGACGCCCTTGTACAGGCCGAGCGCGTTGGGGCAAGCCTCGCGCAGCATGTACGTGTGCGTGCCGGGCGCCTCGTAGCGGATCGGGCTCAGCGTAACGTTACCGTCGACGTCATTGGTGCCGCTCGCGACAACCACGCCGTCCTCGAGCAGCTCAAACGTGAACTCGCCAGCTGCAAGGTCGCGTCCGGTCAGACGCTTGACCGTCTTGACCTGATCGGTCACGGAAGAATCGGTAGGTGCCACGCCGTAGGTGTTGGTGAACGTGAAGGCAGCACCGTCGTCGCCTTCGCGCTTGACGCTCAGATGCCCGGCACCGTCGTCAGACACGGTGTAGGAAACCTTGCGCGTGGCGTTGGTGTCATTGGTCACGCCAGGGGCACTACCGGACTCGGTCACCGTGTAAGTAAAGGTGTGCGAGCGCGGAGCGGTGGGGGCTGCGGGCTCGGGCTCGTCGCTGGGCTCGTCGGCGTTGGCATCGGTGTCGGCCTCTTCAGCCTCTGCCTCGTCGGCCTCTGCCTCGTCGGCCTCGGCTTCGTCTGCCTCGGCCTTATCGGTCGGATCGTCCGTCACGCCCAGAGCGCGGTTGAGGTCCTCGAGCGTAAAGTGGATCTTGCCAAAGTCCACGTTGCCAGCCGCGTCGTTGGTTGCGGTCGTGCGCTCGGGCATCGGGGCACTAGCCTCGTCGGCGGTCACGGTAAAGGTGAACTTGCCCGTGATGTCAGCCGGGGTCAGGCCCTCGGCAGCTTGGAGCTTCTTAGTGCCGGTGAGCGCGGCATCGACGGCTTCGGCGCCGTAGACGTTCTCGAACAAGGGCTCGACGCCGCCGTAGTCGACCGTTGCCGTCAGGGTACCGTCACCGTTGTCGACGACGATAGTCTTAAAGCCAAAGCTCCACGTTGTAGCGGAAACGCCATTCGGCAGCCCGAATAAATCTTCGTAGGCCGTGTAGTTAATGGTCCAGGCAAGCTTACCGTCCTTATCGGTACGATAAGCAAGCCCAGCAGCCTCAAGATTAGCAAGCATCTTAGTGTCGTAGTGCAGCGTATCAAAGCTCACGTGCCCGCCGATATTGGGCTTGAGGTTTTCGTATGCCACAAGCTCACCCTGATAGGCGATGCCGAACCAGAACTCGCCGTCGGCCATCGGGCGGCCGGTCAGAGTCTTGGTGGCAACGACCTGAGCGGCGGTGCCGCCAGGCGTGTTGGTCGTAGCGCTGTAGCTGTTGTGGAACGGGACCAGGGCACTCTCGACCTTGTTCTCACCGCTCTTGTGGACCGTCGTATGCGTACCCTCGGGACCGCCGGAAACGGTCGTCGTAGCAGTGAGCGTGCCGGCGGTGTCGTCGGCGATGGCGATCGTCACCGTGCGCACGGCGTCGTCGTAGGTGTAACCGGGCTGGCCGTCGTTCTTCTCGGCCACGGTGTACGTAAAGGTCTTGCCGGCGTCAGCCTGCGTAAATATAACCTCATGACCAGCCAGAATGTCGATCAGTCCGACCGTTGCCTCTGCCGCTGCGGGGGACTTGAAGCTATTAGCCCCGGGCAGCAGACCGAGCGCGCGAGCCGAAGCGTCGTCAGCAGGTGTCACGGTAAAGGTGAACTGACCCTCGGTCATGGGGCGGCCATCCAGATACTTGCTGAGCCACAGACCGCCGGCAGCGGTGTAGTTAAGCTCAGTGCGGTACGTGTTGGTAAAGCGTCCGTTTTCCTTCTTGGTGACGTTGGCGGTCAGGCTGCCATCGCCGTTCTCGGTCACGGTCACTTCGGCGGTTGCGACATGCGCGTCATACGTCATGCCGACCGTGCTGCCCGCGTTCTCGCGAATCTCGTACTTATAGGTTCCGGCGGCAGCGTAGTGAATCTTGCCGAACTTGATGGCGGCAATGCCGTCCTTCGCGTCCTTCTTGCTCACGGTTACGGTTGCGGGATCGGGCAGTGGGGCGTCTTCGGGGGCGGTGATGGTAAAGCTGAACTCGTCCCCATCCGTCCAGTCGCGGCCGCTGATGACCTTGCTCAGGTCAAAGTCGAGCTCCGCATCGAGCGGGGCCACGCTGTAGGTGTTCTTGAAAGTCGCAGCCGTGGCGTCCTTCAGGACATGCTCGGCCTTGAGGGTGCCGTCGCCGTTGTCCGTGATGGTGGTCTCGATGGTGTACTTGGCGTCACTGTAGGTGATGCCCTTGCTGGTGGTTCCGCCCTTGATCTCGCGCAGCGTGTAGGCGTGCTTGCCGGGCTTGTCGTATGCGACCTTGCCCATCGTGATCGCGCCGTCGGCAGCGTTAGTGCCGGTAGCGACAACCTTATCGCCCTCGACGAGCTCGAAGGAGAACTCGCCTTCCTTGAGGTCGCGGCCGGTCAGGACCTTGGTCGCCGTGATCTGATCAGTAACACTGAAGCTCTTGGGCGTCACGTTATAGGCGTTCTCAAAGATCGCCTTCTCGACGTTCTGCAGCTTATGCTCCACGCTGAGGGTACCGTCGCCGTTGTCCTTGACGATGGTCACAATAGTGTACTCAGCGGTGCTGTAAGTAATGCCGTTTTCGGTGGCGCCGGCCTTGGTCTCGCGCAGCGTGTAGGTGTGCTTGCCGGCCTTGGTGTACTCAATGGTGCTCATCGTGATTTTGCCGTCGGCGGCATTCTTGCCGGTGGCGACGACCTCGGCGCCCTCGCCCTCGACGAGCTCGAAGGAGAACTCGTCGGCAGCAAGCTCGCGCCCGGTCAGGACCTTGGTCGCGGTGATCTGGTCGGTGACACGAGACTCGATAGGCGTCACGTTATAGGCATTGGTGAACGTAAATGCCGCATCGCCGTCCGGCTTGCGGGATACGCGCAGATTACC
>USJQ01000005.1 GCA_900554985.1 uncultured Collinsella sp.
GCGCTCGGCCGCAAGGGCGATCCACGCGATAGAGTGCTCGGGCAACATAGGGTGCTCGCCCGCGCCCGCGCGTGCACGGATCACGTGACCGTCGCGCTCGCTCTCAACGACCGGCACGTGCTTCTCGTGCGCTGCGTCCTCGGTATTCGCGGTCAGCTCCGTGCAGCCGGCAGGGGTCGCAACGTCGTTGCCCAGGGCGGCAATGAGCTTGCCATCGGGGTCCTTAAAGAATTTCGCCATGATGTTCTCCTTTGCTGATGTGCCAATGTTCTCGATGCTTCTTATGCCCAAAGGCGAGCGAACCATCCACGGCATCGCAAATGAACACATAACGAGCGAGGCTAGCGTCCGTCGCCGCCCAGCAGCGCCAGAACATCTTCGCGGGTAAACAGCGCCGACGAGATGCCGTCGCCGCCGAGCACGCTGTTGACCAGGTCGCGCTTGGACTCCTGCATCTGCATGATGCGTTCCTCGATCGTGTCCTTGGCGATGAGCTTGTACACGGTCACCGTGTGCTGCTGGCCAATACGATGCGCGCGGTCAGTCGCCTGGTCCTGCGCGGCCACGTTCCACCACGGGTCGTAGTGAATGACCACGTCGGCTGCCGTCAGGTTAAGGCCCACGCCGCCCGCCTTGAGCGAAATCAAAAAGACCGGAACCTCGCCCGCTTGGAACTGCGCGACCATCTTGGCGCGGCTCTCCTTAGACGAAGCGCCCGTGAGCTTAAGGAAGGCGATGTCCTCCTTGGCCAGGCGTTTGCCGATGATATCGAGCATACCCGTAAACTGGCTGAACAACAGGATGCGATGCCCGCCGTCGAGTGCGCCGTGCACGAGTTCCATGCACGTATCGAGCTTGGCGCTCCCCGCCTTGTAATCCTCGTAGTGTAGACGCGGGTCGCAGCAAATCTGGCGCAGCTTGGTGAGCTCGGCGAGCACCTTGAGCTTGTCCTTCTTAAACTCCCCAGCCTCGCGGTGCTGCACCTGCTGGGCGATGCGGTCCTGGTTTGCCAGGTAAAGCTTGCGCTGCTCGCCGGTGAGCTGAGCCACGACGGTGTCCTCGATCTTTTCGGGCAGATCGGCCACCACGTCTTCCTTGACACGGCGCAGCACAAACGGCGACACGAGCGCCTGCAGGCGAGCGGCGCTGTCACCCTCGGCGTGCTCGACCGGGCTTTCGAAGCGCTTGGCAAACGACTCGCGCGTGCCAAGCAGGCCCGGCATCAAAAAGTCGAAGATGCTCCAGAGCTCGGACAGACGGTTTTCGATGGGCGTGCCCGTCAAGGCAAAGCGCACGCCGGCCGGCAGGCGCTTGGCAGCACGGGCCACCTGGGTGAGCGGGTTTTTAATGTACTGGGCCTCATCGAGCACAACGCGGGCAAAGTCCTGATCGGCATACTCGTCAATATCGCGGCGCATGAGGTCATACGACGTCACGACCACGTTGTGCTCGTCGGCGCCGGTTATCTGCACGCGGCGCTGCGCCTTGGCACCCACAATGGCGCACACGTCGAGCGAAGGCGCAAAGCGCTCCAGTTCGGCGGTCCAGTTGTACACAAGCGACGCAGGGCACACCACAAGCGTGGGCTTAGTGTCCCCCGCCTCCACGCGCGCCATGATATGTGCGATCATCTGCAGCGTTTTGCCCAGGCCCATATCGTCGGCCAAGATGCCGCCGAGGCCCAGGTGCTCGAGCGAGCCGAGCCACTGGTAGCCGTCGACCTGATAGCCGCGCAGCGTGGCCTTGAGCGAGACCGGCACCGTAAAGTCCATCTTGCCGAGCGCATCCAGACGCTCGACGGTGCGACGGAATGCGGCATCGCGATCGGCCTCAAGCGCCGGCGTGCGCGCGAGCATGCTATCGACGAACAGGGTACTCGACGCGGGAAGCGACACGCCTTCGAGCAGATCGACGGCATCAACGCCCAGGTCCTCGGCAAGGCCAAACGCGGCACGGGCACCCTCGTCCAGGCGAATGATGTCGCCCGACGTGAGACGCGCAAACGTCTGGTGACGCTTGTAGGAGTCGAGGTAGATGGCAAGGTCTGCCGCCGAAAGACCGCTCGCGCCCAGCTCGACGTCGAGCAGGTTGCTCTTGACGGTTGCACGCACCGAAAGCTTGGGAGCAGGGCGGACCGAGACCTGGCGCAGGCGGTCGCTGAGCATGACCTCGCCCAGCTCGGACAGGGCGGACAGGCCCTCGGTCAGCAAGTGGAACAGGCTCTCGTCATCGCGTTCCTCAAATGCCAGGCCGCCCTCGTAAAAGTCGAAATACAGGGCCGCCGTGTCCATAACGCGAAACTCTGCCACTTCGTCGCGCGGCGGCACGCCAGGACGCTGGTCTTCGAAGGGGCTGCCCGGAGCACCCAGGCTAAAGAGATCTGCCGACCAGTCGCCGTAGGTAACCGAAATTTTGCAGGTCACGAGCCCATCGTCGACGCCGATCGCCATGGCAAAGCTCGGCTCGGGCGCCACGGTATCGAGTGCAGCGGGCGCGGTAAGATCGGTGTAGTCGCGCAAAATGGGCAGTGCCATGCGGCAGAATTCGCCCACCTGCTCGGCGGCAATATGGACCGGCGTGCGACAGGGCAGCAAGCGCGATAGGAACGGCGCCGCATGCCGGGCGAACGCCACATCGGTACGGCGTGCACGGCGGGTGTCAACCAGATAGGCAACGTCGCCCGAAGCAAAGCAGTATGTATCGGCCGGCAGGCGCAGATCGTAGCTGCCGCCAGCCGCCGGCGCGATCTTGGCGGCAAGGAGCGGCGGGCGCTTAGACAGCACCTCGTCCTCCCCTTCCGGAGGCATCTCAACCGCCACGTCATAGGTGCGACGCGTCGTCGTCCCCCGCGACCAGGCGGGCTCAAAAGAGATGGTCTGGCCGCGTAGCAGGTCCAGCACATATACGATGCTATGCTCGGACAGCGGCAACTGACGCTCGGCGACAAAACCGTTGCGGGCAAAGTCGTACGACGCCGAACGCGAGCTTGTGATGTCATCGAGATAGGAAACTGTCGTCACAACAAGGTTGAGCAGCTTTGTCGAAACGCCTTCGAAGGCTTCGGGCGTATGGACAAACGTGAGCTTCTTGCCGTACGAGAAGGTGCCGCCTCGGACATAGGCGTCGGCCATGCCGTCGATATCCTTGACCACGTAGGACACCGAACCGCAGCGAATGCGGAACTCGAGCGCCCAGCTAAAGCGGTCGGCGAACAGCGGATTGTAGTACGGCACCAACGAGGGCTCCAACACTGCCTTGGGGGCATCGGGATCAACAGCACCGGCAAGCTTGCGGCGCATGCTCGCCAGCTCGTCCATGCGCGCATCCGAAAGATCGGAGAGCGCCGCCATAAGGCTCGGGCTCGTGGGGACAGGCGCCGGGAAGGGAAAGTTGGGGTTGACGGCCGGCGCCTTGGGCGCGGTGCGCGCGGGCTGTTTCGGCTGCGCCGTAAACGTGCGAACCGGTGTGCGCAGCCCCTCAACGGGCTCAATGCCGCTGACGTCCAGGTACGCCAGCGCTGTGGCGATGGCATGCTTGCACATGCCGGGGTAGCGATAGGCAGCGGGGCAGTCGCAGTCGTAGTCGATAACCTCGTGCTCGTCCATGTCGAGCGCCACGTGCGTCTTGTACAGGTCACCGCGCGAGCCGCGCACCGTGCCCTCGACCGTCACGTTTTTGGAGAAGCGCGAGCCGCTGTCCTCGATCGACAGCACGGCACCGTTGAGCATGAGCGAACGCCCCTTCATAAAGGTGCCGCTCAACGCCGCCTCTTTGCGAAGCGCCTGCACAAACGTCCCCTGCGCCATCACTTCCTCCAATCTCACCCGGGGTAGCTGAGATCACCGTCACTCTACCCTGGTTACCCACAATGGCCTTGGCCTCGGCCAGCAGCGGAATCGAGCGCGCGTTGACCTTAGCAGGTACCTCGGCACGGAGCACGCGCCCGTCCACCTGCTCGATAAAGATCTCAACGCGGTCGCCGCCCGGGTTGGTGGTGAGCACCGTGGCCAACCGTGCCATATTACCCTGGCTAAAGCGGCTGTTGGGCACCATGACCTCAAACACCTTGGGCTTGTTGTTCTCCTCGTTGAGCTCCAGCGGCACAATCTCCTGCGCGATGATCTGGTCGCCGCGGTCCGAGCGCTCGAGCTTGCCCTTAATGCGCACAAACGCATCGGACAGCTGCGCGCCGGTCTCGGGGTCGACCTCGCCGTACAGATACCCCTCGGCCTCCTTGTAGGTCTTGTGGAACACCACGACCGTGGCCTCGCCTTCCATGTCCTCGAGCTGCACGCTACCCATGGGGTCGCCGTTTTTGGTCACGCGCTTGGACACGCTCGAGACCATGCCGGCCCACCACAGTGCCTTGCCCTCGGGAATCTCCTGGTTGATGGTGCCACCCGTGGGGTTTTGCACCTCGTAGCCGGTATCGATCTGCGAGAACGAGAAGTCGCGCGCTTTGCTGAGCGCATACTCAAACGGGCGCAGCGGGTGGTCCGAGACATAGATGCCCAGAACCTCCTTCTCCTGGCTCAGCTTAAGGTGGCGGTCCCATTCCTGGCCGTCCGGATCGGGCACGCTGACCTCGAAGCCCGAGCCCTCAACGTCGCCAAACATATCGAAGAACGACGTCTGGCCGCTCGCGCGATCCTTCTGGCGCTTTACCGCGGCATCGATGATGTTCTCGGGGTTGTTCTTATCCACAAAGTGCATCATCTGGCGACGCGGATACCCCGTGGAGTCGAAGGCGCCTGCCTTGATGAGCGATTCGATCACGCGGCGGTTGGCCTGGCTCGAGTCCACGCGCTCGACAAAGTCGTGCAGCGTCTTAAACGGGCCGCCCGCCTCGCGCTCGGCGATAATCGCCTGCGCCACGCCGGTGCCCACGCCGCGGATGCCGGCCAGACCAAAGCGCACGCCCTCCTTGGTAGCCGTGAACTCGGTACCGGACTCGTTGACATCTGGCGACAGCACGGGGATGCCGTCGTGACGGCATGCCGAGACGTAGTGCACGATCTTGTCGGTCTTGCCCGTATAGGACGTCAGAACGGCCGCCATGTACTCGTGCGGATAGTGCGCCTTGAGCCACGCCGTCTGCATAACCAGGATGGCGTAGCCGGCGGAGTGCGACTTGTTGAAGGCGTAGGACGCGAACTCGAGAACATCGTCCCAAATCTTCTGGGCGACCTCGCGCGTATAGTTGTTCTTGATGGCGCCGTTCATCCAGTGGTCGTAGGTGGTCTCGTCGGAGCCATCCTCCCAGTGGAGCACCGTCGACGTGAGCAGCTTGATCTTTTTCTTAGCCACGGGCTTACGGATACGCGAGTCCGATTCGCCCTTGGAGAAGCCGCACATCTCGACGGAGATGAGCATAACCTGCTCCTGGTAGACCATGGTGCCGTAGGTTTCGCCCAGGATGTCGTCCAGGCGGTCGTCGTAGGAGACCGCCGGCTCCTTGCCGTTCATACGGTTGATGTAGGACGAAACCATGCCGGCGCCCAGCGGGCCCGGGCGGTACAGGGCGATCAATGCTACGACGTGCTTGTACTCGGTGGGCTTCATGTTCTTGATCGTGGCCGTCATGCCGGCGGACTCGACCTGGAAGACGCCGGCGGTGTGGCCGGAACCCATGAGCTTAAAGATCTCGGGGTCGTCAAAGGGAATCTCTTCCTCTTTGATGTCGATGCCGAAGTTCTTTTTGATGTTTGCCTTGGCCTTGGAGATAACAGTCAGCGTGCGCAGGCCCAAGAAGTCCATCTTGAGCAGGCCCATATCGGCAACGGTATGGCCCTCGTACTGGGTAATCTCGACGCCGCCCTTGGTATCGAGCTTAGTGGGCACGTGCTCGTTGACGGGGTCGCGGCAGATCAGAACGGCGCACGCGTGCACGCCCTCGCCACGGGTGAGGCCCTCGATTGAGAGCGCCGTGTCGATGATGCGGCGGGCGTCGTCGTCCTTTTTATAGGCCTCGGCAAAATCGGGGTTAAACAGATCCTCTTTGCCGGGTTGCTTGTCGAGCACCTGCTTGAGCTTGACCTTGGGGTCGCTCGAGACCATCTTGGACAGGCGCTGGCCCATGTAGACCGGGTAGTCCAGGACGCGCGCGGCGTCGTTGATGGCCTGCTTGGCCTTGATGGTCGAGTAGGTGATGACGTGGGTGACCTTCTCGGGGCCGTAGAGCTGGCGAACGTGCTCCACGACCTCGAGGCGTCGCTCATCGTCGAAGTCCATATCGATATCGGGCATCTCGGTACGTTGCGGGGACAGGAACCTCTCGAACATCAGGCCGTTCTCGAGCGGGTCGAACGCGGTGATGTTCATGGCGTAGGCGACGATAGCGCCGGCGGCCGAGCCACGGCCGGGGCCGACGCCGATGCCGTTGTCCTTAGCCCATTGCACGTACTCGGCAACGATCAAAAAGTAGGCGGCAAAGCCCTTGTCGCAGATGACCTTGTATTCGTACTCAAAGCGCTCTTTGATGTTGACGCCACCGATCTCGCGCGTGGCCCAGTCGTCGCCATAGTGCTGGCGCAGGCCCTTCTCGCACTCGCGGCGGAACTGGCTCTCGTGCGTCTCGCCGGGATCGAGCAACGGAAAGCGCGGCAGGATGATAGAGTCCCAGTCGAGCTCGACGTAGCACTTGTCGGCGATCTCGAGCGTGTTGTCGCAGGCCTCGGGGCAATACGGGAACATCGCCCGCATCTCCTCCTCGGTCTTCATGTAAAACTCCGAGCCGGTCATGCGCATGCGGTTGGGGTCATCGACCTTGGCGTTCATGCCAATACACATGATGACGTCCTGCACGGGCGCATCCTCGCGGCGCAGGTAGTGGAAGTCGTTGGTGGCGATGACCTTGACGCCCACCTGCTTGGCGATGTCGATGAGTGTGCGGTCCATCTGCTCGTCAGTCAGGCCGTTGTCGGTGGTGATGCCGTGTTCCTGGATCTCGATGTAGAAGTCACCGGGCTCGAAGGTATCACGGAAGGTCTCGGCCCACTTGATGGCGGTGTATTTGGGGATGATGCCCGCGATACAGGCGCTCGTGCAGATCATGCCCTTGGCGTGACGGCGCAGGTTGTCGAGCGTCACGCGCGGCTTGTAGTAAAAGCCCTGCACGGCGGCCTCGGAAACCGTCTGCATCAGGTTGACGTAGCCCTCCTGGTCCTTGGCCAGGAGAATCATGTGGTAGAGCTCGGGCTTGTGGTCGCGGGCGAGCGTCTCGTCCGGCGTAAAGTAAACCTCGCAGCCAAAGATGGGCTTAATGACCAGGGGCGGCTTGAGCTCGTCGATGTTGCCCTTCTCGTCCCACATGGCCATGTCCTTCACATACTGGGCATGCTCGCGCGGGTTTGACTCAGGATCGGGCTCCACCAGCTCGTCGCGGCGGTCCTTTTCCAAGAAGGCCTTGTCGTGGCTCCAGGTTTTGTACTCGGGCGTGTTGTGGTTGACGGCGTCGCAGGCCAGCGCCAGGTCGGGTACGCCGTACATGTAGCCGTGGTCGGTAATGGCCACGGCGGGCATGCCAAGCTCAACGGCACGATTGACCATATCCTGGATACGGGTTGCGCCGTCGAGCATGGAAAAGACAGTGTGATTGTGCAGATGGACGAATGCCATGTGATGAGCTCCGATGCGGGTTCGTGTTCTGACTGAACGATTTTACCGCACGGCACGGACAGCACCCGAACCTAGCCAAACCAACACGGCTCCTCTTGCAGTTGCGGTGAAATAGTTCCCGCTTGGGCCACCTGGGCCGCAATGCAGGAACTATTCCACCGCAAGTTATCTGAGGACTAGAAGTTGTAGGTGACTACTTGGGGCTCGGCGGGTTCGACGAAGATGGTTGGATCCGGCTGCTCCACGCGGACGAACTTGACGGTCACGGCCTCAAAGCCCGCCTTGTGCAGAACATCAGCGTAGACGCGCGCCTGCAGGGCGTGCTTCTCGAGCAGCTGGTCGGGCGTCTCATCCGGCGTGCCGCCCGTCTTGTAGTCGATGACCAGTGCGCGTGACGGATCGGCCGGGTTCGTCGCCAAAGCGTCGATGGCGCCTTCGGCATATGCACCGTAGCGAGCGATGTCCTCGTCCTCGCAGCCCAGCGAAAAGAACGGCACCTCGGCACGAACGCACGGCCAGGCAAGCAGCTCGGCACGGACCGCCGACTTGAGCCAGCGATTCAGGGCGACATCGAAGCGCTCGCGCTGCTCCTGCGTCAGGCGCCACAGACGCGCCAGCGCATCGGCGCGTGCAGCGGGCAACGCGTCGGCCCCCATCTCGATGAGCCACTGGCAGGCGGCGTGGAAGGCCGAACCCAAGGCCATGGGATTGCCGATGGGCTCGACAGCAGCCGCGTCTGCATCGGCCATCTCCGAGCCGTCCGACTCGGCATCATCGCCGGACTCGTCCATGGGAACACGAACCTCGGCGGCACGGTCCTCGGCCTCGGCATGCAGTGCCGCGGCAATTGACGAGTAGCTATACGAGTCACGCACCGGGAACGGACAGATGCCCATGCGCACGCTCACTGCCTGGGGATACACGAGCTCAAACGCATCGGGCTCGGGGTCGGCAGGACCGGACACAGTTGAGTGCGCAGCATTATCGGCGACATCGACATCGCCGCGAACGAGCCTGCCCTCGGCATCCAGCGAAGCGTTAGCCTCAAACGCCTGCTCACCAAACGTAAAGTCCGCCAGCGAGATAAGCTCGTAGTCGCCCGGCCTGGAGTTGTCGAACACCAAACGGTCGCTATCGAGCTGCGGCATGTCCAGACTGTCGGCCGGCAGGATGCGGCGCAGCACGTCGTAGGTCAGATCGGTCTCGACGTCGAAGGTCGGCGCCGTCACCTTGCCACGGCTCACGCCGGCATCCATCGCCAAGATCACCAGCTCGCGCGCACGCGTCATGGCGACATAGAGCAGACGAGCCCGCTCTTCGAGCGAAAGTTGCAGGTCGTCGTTGCGCAGGCGGGCAAATGCCTCGGCGGGAGAGCCCGTCGCGCATACGTCCTCCATAAGCTCTGGCGGCAACCACAGCGACGCGCCCTTGCCCTTAAACGCGTGTTCAAACTGCTTTTTGACGTCATCGCCCTTCACGAACGTACCGTCCGCGAGTTTAACGCCGTCGAAGCGTGCCGGCAGCGCCACGACCTGCGCTCCGCCCTCGACGCGACCCATCTGCGCCGCACCGGACGGCTTGCGCACGCCAAAACACTCGGCAACCGCCACGACCGGATACTCCAGACCCTTGGACGCATGCACGGTCATGATGCGTACCGCGCCGTCACCCTCCTCGTTGAGCGCGCCCGGGGCCTCCTTGCCCGCCAAGAAGCGGTCGAAGGCGAGCGCGATGGAGCGCGGAGAATTGCCGAGCTCGGCCTCTGCCTCGGCCACGGCGTCGAGCGCCTTGAGCACGTTGGCGGCAATGGCCTTCCCCTCGGGGCCGCGCTGCGCCAGGCGCACGAACCAGCCGGAGGCATTGACCGCGTCGCGCGCGATGGCGGCGAACGAATCACGTCCCACGCGACGAAGCGCGTAGCGCAGCACCTCGCGGGCACGCGTCACGAGCGGCAGGTTCTGCAAACCCGGCACATCGGAATCGCTCATGATGCCCGCATCGATGTTGCGGCGCGACGTCTCGCCCGTCTGATCGTCGAGTTTGGTCGCCAGCGTCAGGAACTCCTGAGCACCGAGTGCAAACATCGGCGAGGCCAGCAGTGGCATGAGACCCTGCGCCGTATCGGCCGGATTGGCAAGCGCGCACACCAGGGCACGCACCGTTTGGACCTCGGCAGCCTGGGCAAAGACTGAACCTCCCGCGATAACGCAGTCGAGTCCCTGGTCGCGGAAAGCCTGCGCGTAGACGTCGGCATTAGTCATACGGCCCAGCAACAACACCATGCTGCCCTGGGGCTGGCCCGCTTTAACGAGCGCTTGGAACCGCTCCGCAATCGCACGGGCTTTCGCCTGCGTTCGTTCCTGGGTGCTGCCGCCGGCAACAAGCAGCGCCTGGCGGCGCGAAGCCTTTGCCTTGAGCTTGTCCTCGCGATCGTCACTCGGCTCAAGATCCAAGAACCCCTGCATCAAACCACCGGTATCGCCGTCGAAGACGCGCGCTACGTAACGCAGCACCTCGTCATGACTGCGGAAGTTGCGCACGAGTTTAACGAGCTCGCCGGCGGGGGCATCGGATGTGACAGCCGTCTCGGGCGCAGCAGAGGAGCCCACCTTGCGCTCCTGGCGACGGAACACCTCAACCTCGGCGCCTCGGAAGCGGTAGATCGACTGCTGCGCATCGCCTACAGTGCACAGCGCGCGCTCCCCCGCTCCCGTCAGATAGCGAATCAGATCGACCTGCATCTGGTCGGTATCTTGGAACTCGTCGATCATGACCATCTTAAAGCGGCCCTCGTAGGCGGCTCGGATGGCGGGATAATCGCGCAGCGCCTCGTACGCCATGCGCAGCAGGTCGTTGTTATCGAGCGCGGACTGGCCGGCCTTGAGCGCACGGTACTCCGCCTCTACGGCACGGGCGAGCCCCACCAGCGCATCGAGCGCCGAACCGCCGCAGGCAAGCACGATATTGATAAACGCATCAGCCGCCTCGGCCTTGAGTAGCTCCACCTGCTCCTTAGGAAACGCCTTGCTCGCGCGCGGCATGCTGCACGACATCATGAGTCGCGCCGCATCCTCCATGGTTTTGCCGCTCGCCTCAAACGCGTCGATGGCGTCGAGTGCCGCCTGCGCTTTCTCGGTCGTGGCCTTGCTTGCGCCCAGCGCCGCACGATAGGCATCGGCAAGCGCCGAGGTGTCGGCCTGGCCGCGCGCCACGCACACATCGTCCATGCCGCCCGGCAGCTGGCTCGATAGCTCCAACAGGTCGCGCACCAGGCCTTTGATGGTGGTACCGGCGCCAAACGGCCCGCCCTCGCCCGCCATGGGATACCAAGCGTAGAGGGTCTTAAGCGAGGCGGCAAGTTCGGGCGCGGCATCGGGCGCCGTCGCGCGCCCCAGCACATGCTCGACAGCCTGATCCATAAGCTCATCGGTATCGGTGAGCACCGTGAACTCAGGATCGATGCCCAGCTCCAGCGCGTGCGCGCGCAGGATACGCGAGCACATGCCGTGGATGGTCGAGATCCAAGCGTCGTCGACCGTCAGGGCTTCCTCGTCCATGCCCTCTTCGATAAGCGCACGGCGCACGCGGTCGCGAATCTCGGCCGCGGCGTCTTTGGTAAAGGTAATGGCGAGCACCTGGTCCAGATGCTCGACAAACGGACCGGATTCGGGCGAGAGCGCATAGACGATGCGGCGCGTGAGGGTAAAGGTCTTGCCCGAGCCGGCACCCGCCGAGACAAACAGCGGGCGGTCGAGCGTTTTGACGACTTGCAGCTGTTGCGGCATCAAGGTCGAAAGATCCATGGTCTACACGTCCCTCCTTACAAACGTTCCTTCGTGGTTATACGAGCAGCGCGCATGCGCGGCCTGAGCCGACGTTGGGTCGACAGCGGCAACGTTGCCCGCCTCGAGCTCGCGCAGGCGCTCGGCAATGCCGGTCTCCACGCGGTCGAGCAGCGCATCGAAGTCCATGTTGCCACCCTCGCCTGGAAAGCCCTTCTTCGGTCCCGGACTGCGGCCGTCGCCGCGCTCATCATCGAGCAAGTCGGCACTTGCGGCACCACGCAGTCGAAAAATAGAGCGCCGCACGGGCATCTAGACCCAGCGCCCGGCGCATGGCCTGCGCGTAGATGAGTGTCTGGGTATGGGGCGGCAGCCAGCGCGGATCGTCGATGGGGGCCTCGCCCGACTCCTCGTCGCGCACCGTGGGGTCGGCGAGCTTAAACTCCTCGACACCCGAACGATGCTTGTAGTCGATTACCACGGCGCGGTTCTCGGCGTCCACATCCACGCGGTCGATGCGCCCGCCGAGCGGCCAACCGGCATACTCGACCTGGAGCTCGTTGAACGCAAACTCCAGGTAGCGCGGAGCGAAGGGGGTGAGCGCCTCGGACTCGTAGGCAAGCACGCCTTCCAGCTGCGGCAGAATCTCGGCCACCTGACGTTCCTCCACCGGGGAAAGCGACACGAGCGGACCCTCGGTACCGCGCTTGCCGGCGTGCTCGGCCAACGTCTCGTCAAAGACCTCGCGCAGCAGCTCCTGTGCACGTGGCAGGTTCTCGGGCGTCACGCGCTCCATGCCCTCCTGCGGAAGACGTGCATGCAAGTGTTCCAGCACGTCATGGACAAAGTTGCCCTTCTCCATGTTGCCAAAGCCCGCATCGATGGACTGAGGTTTGACGCGATACGAGACGAACCAGCACAGCGGGCAGGTGGAATAGGCCTCAATCTGCGAGGCGGACGTCAGGCGCGGCACGAGTGGCGCGTCCTCGCCCTCGCCATCGCGACGACGCAGGACCAAATACGGCACGGCCTCGGCGCTCAGATGCTGAGGGGCTTCACAGGTCACGCGCTCGCGCTTGAGACCTTCGCCTGCCGCGGGATCGAAGTCCCTTACGATATCGCCCTCGCCCACGCACTTCGCTTTGTCGGTGCCAGCGGCTTTAGCGTCGTCAGCGGCCTCGTCAGCGCCAGCGGCCTTAGCGTTGTCAGCGGCCTCGGCATGCGCCCGCAACTCGGTCCACACGGCAGCCGGCTAGCACTCGCGCGCCTGGCGATCGTGCGTCACGCGGGCAAGCGCAACCGGGCCACGTGCCGCCTGCATCGCGTGGCCAAAGCGCGCGCGCAGCAAGGCCGCGGGCTCAAGCGTCACGCCCTCGCGACCAAGGCTCGCCGTCAGCGTGGCCAGCGGCCCCTCCTCGTGCGAGAGCGGATAGCTGTCCAGATCGACATCGGCAAACAGCACGGCATCGTAGCTGCCGGGGCGCAGAGCCGCCGCATCGGCAAGCGAAGCAAAACGAACCTGAGCACGTGGCGCACGGTCAACCTCGTGGGTCTCGTAATCGTAGGCGGTGCTACGCTTGTCCACCTTGGTGCGAATGCCATCGAGCACGGATACGGTCGCGGCCTGCGACACGTCGAGCGCGCGGGCGCCATTCATAAGGATCTCGATGGCGTGGCGCAGCAGGGCCACCTCCGCCTGGCGACGGGCTTGGCCATCCAAGCTGCCCAGCGAGCGATCGGGCAACGCCTCGGCGACGGCAAGCATGGCCTTAAGCGCCGTCACGGGCTTGTCACGCCACAGCGCCTGGAACACGTCCGAAACCACACACGGTACGTTCTTAAACCAGTTGTCGTCGCTCGCCGCCCTGCGCGCGCCCCTCACCTGGCCCTGGACGCTCTGAAGCAGACTCTTAACGCCCGCGGTAGTCTTGCTACGCGAGAGACGCATATTCTTATCGAAGGTACGGGCATTGACGGCATCAGCGCCCGAAAGCGGGCTGTAAATCCAGTCGGTAAGCTCCGGCGCGGGCCACCACTCGGTCTTTGACGCCGCGCCCTCATCGGCGGCCTTCATGCGCTCGATCAGGCCGGCAAGCGCCGCAAACTGCCTGCCCGCAATGGACTGGGAAAACGCCGTGAACTCAACTGTCTCGGCAGCGATATGATGAGCTGCCAGACGAGAGGCGAGCTCACCGAACAGCTGGGGTGCCCGGGCAGAAACGACGAGCACGCGCACGGGGTCGGTGGGCGTTGCAGTGGCTTTATCGGCCTTGGACTCCTTGTACGCTTTCACCAACTTATCGATGGCGTCCGCATAGACATGAGCACGGGCATGGGGGCCGGCGACCTCAATAAAGGCAGGCTGAGCGGCGGTCCCGCAAGCGGCATCAGACGCGACGGCGTCCTCCCCCAGCGGCGCGACCTCAAACAGCACACCGCGGGCATCAAATGCCACGGCAAGCTCCTCGCGCATCGCCGCCTGCTCGCGGGCAAGCAGCACGACGACCTCTCCCCCATTGTTCGCCACGGCAGACAGCAGCTCGAGCAGGCCGTGCGTAAACGACGTGATACCGCGCACGCATACGGCGCGAGTGCACGCCGGCAGGCTATCGGCCAGGACACCGGCCATAATGTCGGCCGCCTCGCAGGGCTCGACCATATCTCGACGGTCCAAACCGTCCGCATATGCGCGCAAAAGCTCGAACACACGAGCCTCGGCATCGCTTTTTGGCTCAGGCTGGCAATTGTTTCCACGGCATCGCTCGGCCGTCGTCCCCGCCACACCCGGCAGCACGTCGCGGGCCATGCGCGCTAGCATACGCACCGTGCCCTGGCTGCGCGAAAGCGGCTGCAAATCGGCATCGTCGAGACGCGTTACCATGTCCGAAAACAGCATCTGGCGTTGCAGGTTGTCCACGAAACCGCGCCCGTCGCCCAAAAGCTCCCAAAGCGAGCGAAGCCACGATGTAGGCGTCTTGTAGTCGATACCTAGTGAAACCCCGGCTTCCGCCGCATCGTGACGGCACAGGTCGAGCTCGGCAAACGTAGGCGCCAGCAGCACGGCACGTCCGTGGCGGGCAATAAGGTCGGCAAGCAACGCCGACTCGGCATCGCTCAAATCCGTGCCGGCATTGGTGGTATAGATTCGAACAGGCATGGTCCTCCGCTCAAACTGTTCGCAATAATCAATATATCCATCCTACCCGCCCAAGCGGACAGATTTGCCCCACGCCAACAGATTTCCTCCGTCCCCAGGGGATCAAAAAACCGCCCCCGGAGGAGCGGTTTTGCACAATTCGTTTGTTGTCTCTGGCCTACTCGCCATCCTCCAGCTTGATGAGGAGCTTGCGATAGCCGCCGTACTCGCCGTTCAGCGCCTTTGAAACGCGGCTCACCGTAGTGGACGAAGCGCCGGTGCGGGCCTGAACCTCAACATAAGGCTCGCCCTCATCCAGATAGCGCGCAACCTGCAGACGTTGCGAAAGATCGCAGATCTCGCGCGGCGTGCAGATATCGGTCAAAAACGCTTGGATATCCTTCTCGTCATCCAAAAGACTAAATGCGTGGACCAGCTG
>USJQ01000006.1 GCA_900554985.1 uncultured Collinsella sp.
GGGAATCGGCACGGTGTCGGTCAGCACGACCTCGCGCGCACCGCAGTTCTTGAGTCGCTCGATGGCCGGGCCGGAGAAGATGCCGTGGGTGGCGCACACGTAGATGTCGCCGGCGCCCATTGCCTTGAGCTCCTTGACGTTGGCGCACAGGGTGCCAGCGGTGTCGATCATGTCGTCGTTGATGATGCAGGTCTTGCCCTTGATGTCACCGATGATGCCCATGACCTCGGCGGCGTTGTGGCGCGGACGGCCCTTGTGGGCGATGGCCAGGTCGCAGCCGAGCATGTCGGACAGCTTCTTGGCGGCCTTGGCGCGGCCCACATCGGGGGAGACGACAACCAGGTTGTCGGTGTCGAAGTGCATGTCGTTGTAGTACTGGCCAAACAGCGGCAGTGCGGACAGGTGGTTAACCGGGATATCGAAGAAGCCCTGGATCTGGCCCTGGTGCAGGTCGAGGGTGATGATGCGGTTGACGCCGGCGCGCTCGAGCAGGTTGGCGACGAGGCGGGCAGTGATGGGCTCGCGCGGGCCGGCCTTGCGGTCCTGGCGGGCATAGCCGTAGTGGGTGATGACGGCGGTGATGGAGCGGGCGGATGCGCGCTTGGCAGCGTCGGTGGCGATGAGCAGCTCCATGAGCATGTCGTTGACGTTGCCGCCGGCCACGGACTGAATCAGGAAGACGTCGGCGCCGCGGACGGTCTCGTCGTAGCGGGCGTAAATCTCACCGTTGGCGAACTGCTTTAGCGTAAGGCCCGAAAGCTCGACCCCAAGGTACTCAGCGATCTTCTGAGCGAGGGGACGGTTGGAGGAACCGGAATACACGCGGATGGACTTGCGCATATTCTCCGACTTCTCGGGATCATTAATCGGCATTACCCTTCTCCTTTATATATCGAATGCCATATAGATGCCTTTTTGCATTGTAACCGCGCGGCGGGGTTAATCGGGTCTTGATAACGTCTTTACCGTCAACGGACACGAACCGACCACTCATCCGGTTGCGCAGGTCACGATAGAAAAAGGAGCCGTCCCCATGGGAACAGCTCCTTTTGTGCTTGGTAAAACGTTATACCTCGTCGTCCTCGTGCAGACGGCGGCGATAATCGGCGGCCCAGCCCTCAATATTTACCTGACGGGCGCGGCCCAGACCGAGCGCGTCGGCCGGGACCGGCTCGGTGATGACGGAGCCGGCGGCCACGAGCGCGCCGTCGCCGATCTGGGCGGGCGCGACCATCATGGTGTCGGAACCGATGAAGGCATCCTTGCCGATGACGGTCTTGTGCTTGTGCACGCCGTCGTAGTTGCAGGTGATGGAGCCCGCGCCCACGTTGACGCCGGCGCCCATGGTGGTGTCGCCGATGTAGGACAGGTGCGGAACCTTGGAGCCCTCGCCGATCGTGGACTTCTTGATCTCCACGTGCGTGCCGGCCTTGGAGCCGTCGAGCATGTGGGTGCCCGGGCGCAGGTAGGCGCGCGGGCCGCAGTCGACGCCGTTCTCGATGACGGCCTCGATGGCGATGGTCTCATCGATGGTGCAGCCGCTGCCGACGGTGGTGTCGGTGAGGCGGCTGGTGCGGCCGAGCTGGCACTCCTCGCCCACGGTGACGTGGCCGATCAGGTGCGTCTGCGGCCAGACGACGGTGTCGCGGCCGATGGTGGCATCAGGGCCGATCCAGGCCTGCGTGGGGTCGATGAAGGTAACGCCCTCGGCCATCCAGTGCTCGTTGATGCGGTCGCGCGCGATGGCGGTAAGCTGTGCGAGCTGGATACGGCTGTTGACGCCCAGGCCGTCGCGGTAGTCGTCGCAGTGGAAGATGGAGACTGCCTGGCCGTGGCCCTTGAGGATCTCGAGCATGTCGGGCAGATAGTACTCGGACTGCGCGTTGTCGTTGCCGATCTCGTTAATGTGGGCGGCGAGCTGCGCGCCGTCGAAGGCGTAGCAGCCGGCGTTGCACTCCAGCAGTGTGGCGGCCTGCTCGGGCGTGCAGTCCTTCTGCTCGATGATGCGCTCGATCTGACCATCGGCGCCCAGCTTGATGCGGCCGTATCCGAAAGGATCGGGCGGGGTCATGGTCATGACGGTGCAGGCGAGCTCGCCGGTGGCGACGGTTTGCGCGAACTTGGCGACGGTGTCGGCGGTGATGAGCGGCAGGTCGCCGTTGAGCACGACGACGGGGCCTTGCGTGATGCCACAGGCCTCGAGCGCGACCTTCACGGCATGACCGGTGCCCAGGCGCTCGGTCTGCTCAACGCACTCGACCTTGGTGGCACTGGTGGCGTAGGCGCCGTCGATGAGGGCGCGCATCTCGTCGGCGTGGCTGCCGATGACGACCACGACGCGGCTGCAGCCGGCCTTGATGGTAGCGTCGACGATCCACTGGACCATGGGCTTGCCCAGGATCTTGTGCGAAACCTTGCAGTGGTTCGACTTCATGCGGGTGCCCTCGCCGGCGGCGAGGATAATTGCGGTTGCGTCCATGTGATCTCCTGTTACGTTATAGAGACGTGTGTTTGGAAACGATACACGGCGCAATATGATACCGCAGGCATATGTTGAGCGCGTAGCGATTGGTTTGCGGCGGTTGAGGCTTGCGCCGCCGGCGTGGCGTTTGTGCTGCTTGCGTGCGGCGTTGGCGGTGCTGCGGAGCTGTCGTTTGAGCGAGGGGACGGGGGTGCCCGTGGACAACATACAAGAGGAGTTTGGCGGCGAGCCCGTCGCGGCATTCTCGATGTCGCATCCGGCTGTGCCGGCCCTCTACATGGTGCTGACGCTGGGGCTCACCATGTTCTCGATGCAACCGGTGCTGATCGCGCTGTCGCTTGCGGGCGGGCTGGCGTATGGATTCGCGACGCGTGGGGCTGCCCGCACGCTGGGCGCACTCCGCTGGCAGCTGCCGGTGATTTTGATCGTTGCGGTGCTCAATCCGCTGTTTAGCGCCTCGGGCTCGACGGAGCTGTTCCGTATTGGCATGCGCGCGGTGTATCTGGAGAGCATGGTATACGGCCTGTGCATGGGCGGGCTGTTCGTGGCGAGCGTGTTGTGGTTTGAGGCTGCGGCATCGATGCTCGAATACGACAAGGTGCTCGCGCTGCTGGGCAATGCCGCACCGGTGATTGCGCTCATGATCTCGATGTGCATGCGGCTTATCCCGCAGTTTTTGCGCCGCGGTCGTGCGGTGTTGGCGGTGCAGGATGCGATTGATGTGCCGGGCCGCGCGCCGGCCGACCCCGTGCGCTCGCGCCTGCGGGCGTCGAGCGTGTTGATGGGCTGGGGCATGGAAGATTCGCTTGAGCGCGCGGATGCCATGCGCTCGCGCGGGTGGGGTGCTGCGTCGCGCCGTACGACGTATGCGCGGTATCGGCTGGCGCGCGGCGATGCTGCCGCGCTGGTTGGACTTGCGGTGTTTGGTGCCGCCGCGGTGGCGGTGGCATGGACCGCGACGACGCAGTATTCGTTTTACCCGCAGCTTTCGGTGCCGGCGCCGTGGCCTGGCTATATTGTGCACGCGGCTTGGATGGTGTTGCCCTGTGTGCTGCGCGCGATTGACGAGAAGAGGTTTGGCTGATGACCCGGTTGGATGACTGCTCGGTAACGGGCGGGGCGTGCGGCTCCGATGTGCCTGCGATTGAGGTGCGGGGCCTGAGCTTTACCTACCCCGGGGCTGAGGCGCCGGTACTCGACGAGCTCGACTGGTCTGTTCCCCAAGGTGCGTTTGCACTGCTGGTGGGTGGTACTGGGTCGGGCAAATCGACGATACTCTCGCTGCTCAAGCCCGAGATCGCTCCGGCGGGCGAGCGCACTGGTGATGCGCGCGTGCTGGGTGAGAACGTTGCCGATATGGACGTCCGGGCGTCCGCGGAGCGCGTGGGCTACGTGTTTCAGGATCCCGAGAACCAGATCGTGTGCGAGACCGTGTGGCACGAGATGGCGTTTGGCCTGGAAAACTTGGGGCTAGCGCGCGACGAGATGCGTCGTCGCGTGGCCGAGACCAGCTATTTCTTTGGGCTGGAGGATTGGCTCCACCGCGATACCGATACGCTTTCGGGCGGCCGCAAGCAGCTGCTGTCGTTGGCGGCCGTGCTGGCCTTGCGCCCGCGCGTGCTGCTGCTCGACGAGCCCACGTCTCAGCTCGATCCCGTTGCTGAGAAGAATTTCCTGCACGCGCTGTTTCGTGTGAATCGCGAGCTGGGCTGCACGGTTGTTGTGGCGACGCATCAGCCGCGCCCAATGCTCGAATACGCGACGCGTGCGTACCGGATTGAGGACGGTCGCGTGCGCGAGGTGGCGGATATGGCTTCTTTGGGACGCCGAGAATCGCTGTTTTCCGATGACATGTTGGGGTGGGGTGCCATCCGATGTGCAAAAAACGGAGCATTCAGCAGGCGTGAGGACAATTTTGGCGCTCTGGAGCCGCCCGGGGACGTATCGAGCGCGAAAAAAAGTTCAGAATTGGACAAATCGTCCGAATTTGTGGCGCAAACGTCGCTCGAGAATGGCTCGGAAGCCTTCCCGCGCACGGATGGAAGCAGAATACTCCAAAAAATGCACGGCGGGTCGGCTACCACCCTGTCGGAAGGCTGGTTTCGCTACGATCGCGCGGGCGGTTGGGTGCTGCGCGGGCTCGACGTGGCGTTTTCGGCCGGTGCGGTGCATGCGATCGTGGGCGGCAACGGATGCGGTAAGTCGACGATACTCTCGGTGCTGGCGAAGACCGCCAAGCTGCAGCGCGGCCGCATGGTGCGCGGAGCGGCCTCGGCGGCGCTGCTGCCTCAGAATCCCAAAGCATTGCTGGTTGCCGAGACGGTTCGCGATGAGCTGATGGAATGGGCCTCGACCTGCGGATATGACGAGAACTTGGCGCGGGAGCGTGCGGCGAGCTTGGGGTTGTCGGGTCTGGATGGACGCCATCCGTACGATCTTTCGGGCGGGCAGCGTCAACTGCTTGCATTGGCAAAACTGCTGCTAATCGGCCCCGAACTGCTATTGCTCGATGAGCCCACCAAGGGTCTAGACCTGTTCAGCCGCCGCACCATCGCCCGCGCCCTGCGTGACCATGCGAAGGCTGGCGGCACCGTCATCATGGCTACGCACGATTTGGACTTTGCCGAGCAGGTAGCCGACGACGTCGCCATGATGTTTGACGGCGAGATTGCCTGCATGGAGTCCCCGGCCGACTTCTTTGCCGACAACGTGTTCTATAGGGCGTGATGGGATGACGGACTGTCGTTTCTCGCGTTTGCTTGCAAAACTGGAGATCCCGCTGTTGTTGGCGGTGCCGGCGGTGATGGCTGCCGCGTTGCTGGCGGGTGTTGAGCAGACAGCGTTGGCCATGCTGGTTGTGGTGGCGTTGGTGCTTGCGCTGTTCTTTGCGGGCTATGAGGCATCGCGTCCAGGCCTGCGTCAGATTATGCCCACGCTGGTGCTGGCGGCGCTGGCGGCGGCGGGGCGCATCCTGTTTGGACCCATTCCCGACTTTAAACCCGTGAGTGCCATCGCCATTATCGCCGGGGCGACACTCGGTCGTCGTAACGGCTTTATGGTCGGTGCGTTGGCGGCGCTGACCAGCAATTTCTTTTTTGGGCAGGGCATGTGGACGCCGTGGCAGATGTATGCCTGGGGGCTCGTGGGATACGTTGGCGGTGCGCTGGCGCATGCCGGCGCTTTTGATCGCGCCGATGGCGCCGTGCGTATGCCGGCGCTGCTGACCTACGGCTTTGCTTCGGGTTTGCTGTACGGCGTTGTGATCAACGCCTACGACATTATCGGTTTTGTTCAACCGCTCACGTGGGCGGGTGCCATGGCGCGTCTTGCCACGGCAGTGCCGTTCGATATCACACACGGTCTCGCGACCTGCGTGTTCTTGGCCGCCTTGTACAAGCCTTGGTGCCGTCGCATTAACCGTGTCGTCGTGAAATACGGGCTGTAAGGCATTTCGCGTTCCCTCACGAACTTGCGGTGGAATAGTTCTCGTTTTTGGCTATTTGCTGCCCAAACAGGAACTATTCCACCGCAACTTATAGGGGGAGAGGGGTCACATGATCTGTTTTCCTCTGTCTCCCAGGAAATTACTTGGGGCTAGAGCTCTAGCGTGAGGGTGACGGGGCAGTGGTCGCTGCCGAAGATATCGCCACGGATACCGGTGTCGCGAACGTTGGCGGCGATTGCATCGCTTACCAGGAAGTAGTCGATGCGCCAGCCTGCGTTGTTCTTACGGGCATTAAAGCGGTAGCTCCACCAGCTGTAGACGCCCTCGACGTCGGGATTTGCCGCACGCCAGGTATCGGTAAGCCCGGCGTTGAGCAGCTCGGTAAACTTGCCGCGTTCCTCGTCCGAAAAGCCCGCGTTGCCGCGGTTGGACTTGGGGTTCTTAAGGTCGATTTCCTCGTGCGCTACGTTAAAGTCGCCGCAGGTCACCACGGGTTTACCGGTCTCGTGCTCAAGCGCGCTCAAAAAGCGGCGGTAGGCATCGTCCCATGCCATGCGCACATCGATACGCGCGAGCTCGTTTTGGGCGTTGGGCGTGTATACATCGACAAACCAAAACTTGGCGAATTCCAACGCGCAGACGCGGCCCTCGGTTGCGGCTTGGGCAACGAGCTCAGCAGCCTTGCCCTCGCCGGCGTAGGGCAGCAGCGCGTCGGCGTGCAGTACGCGTATCGGTTCCTGGCGGCTAAAGACTGCGGTTCCCGAATAGCCTTTGCGCTCGGCGTAGCTCCATGTTTGGTGATAGCCGGGCAGGTCGATATCGACCTGGCCCTCCTGCAGCTTGGTCTCCTGCAGCGCCAGGATATCGACGTCGAGTTCTTGCGCGATCTGGATAAAGCTCGGGTCCTTTTTGAGCACGGCGCGCAGGCCGTTGACGTTCCACGAGGCAAAGGTGTAAGTCTGAGGCATGGTGTCCTTTCGACGGGGTTGGCAGGCTTAAGATTAGCGCAATAGGGGCGGGGTGGGCTCCGCGCATGCTGACTCAAAGGACGTATGCCGGGATGTCGCCCGATGCTGCCCGACCAACAAGGACGGAGGACTCATATGACGCAGGCGATAACGGACCCCAAGCAGGCCTCCGCCGCACTGGCGGAGCTGTTCAGTACCCACAAGCGTGTGGTGTTCTTTGGCGGCGCCGGTGTTTCCACGGCGAGCGGCATCCCCGATTTCCGCAGCGTGGACGGCCTGTATCACCAGCAGTTTGCCTACCCGCCCGAGACTATGCTCTCGCATAGCTTTTACGAGGCACATCCGGCCGAGTTCTTCGACTTCTACCGCACCAAGATGATCGCGCTTGGCGCCAAGCCTAATCGCTGCCACGCTAAGCTGGCCGAGCTGGAGCGCGCCGGCAAGCTCAGCGCTGTGGTAACGCAAAACATCGACGGCTTGCATCAGATGGCCGGCTCGAAGCACGTATTTGAGCTACACGGTTCGGTCCACCGCAACATTTGCCAGTCGTGCGGCGCGGTCTATAGCGCCGAGTGGATTTGCTCGCGCGAGCACGAGGACGCCGCGGGCGTGCCCGTGTGTCCTGCGTGCGGTGGGCGCATCAAGCCCGATGTGGTGCTCTACGAGGAGCCGCTCGACGAGCACGTGCTGACTGGCGCCGTTACCGCCATCGCCGCGGCCGATGCCCTCATTGTGGGCGGGACCTCGCTCGTGGTGTATCCGGCGGCGGGCCTTACGCGTTACTTTACCGGCGATACGCTGGCCATTTGCAATCTTGCTCCCACCGATCAGGATGCAAATGCCGACCTGCTGATTTCTTGCGACATCGCGGCCGCGTTTGCGTTCTAGCCCGCGCGCGCGGATACAATAGAAAGACTGAGTGCAAAGCGACCCCGCCGCCAGCTCCCCAAGCTCGGCGGCGTGGGCATTTTAGGAGGATGTTCATGGCGAACGATAGCAAGACATGGCGGTGCGGAAAGTACGAGCTCAGCTTTGACCGTCCGCGCATCATGGGCGTCCTCAACGTGACGCCCGATTCGTTTAGCGACGGCGGGGAGCACTTCGACCCGGATGCCGCCATCGAGTACGGCCTGGCGATGCTCGACGCCGGCGCCGACATCATCGACGTGGGCGGTGAGTCCACGCGCCCCGGCTTTACCCCGGTCAACCCCGACGAGGAGGCTCGCCGCGTGCTACCCGTGGTGCGCGCGCTGGCCAAAGAGGGCGCCATCGTCTCGATCGACACGCGCCATGTGGCGGTTGCCAAGGCGGCCGTGCGCTGCGGCGCCTCGATCGTCAACGACGTGACGGGCTTCACCGACCCCAAGATGGTCGAGTTTGTCGCGGCGAGCACCTGCGGCGTTATCGTAATGCACGCCGGCGAGGTCGCTGCGCCCGCTCGTACGCACGCGACGGTGCAGCTCGATACCTCTGCCGCGGCGTTTGTTGCCGAGAAGGCGCGCGAGGCGGCTGCCGAGGCCGCGCGCGAGGCCGAGAAGCCTGCCCGCCGTCGCCGTGGCAAGCTGCTGGGCGAGCCCAAGATGGAGGCCAAGCTGCCGGGTGGCGTGGTGCAGCCCTCGCTGCCGTTTGGCGATCCGGAGTCCGCACCCGAGCCTACGGGCGAGCAGAAGCAGGAGGCGCCTGCCGCCGAAGAGGCCGCCCCTGTCACCGAGTCTGCCGCAACCCCTGAGCCCGCGCCGGAGCCCAGCGATCACCTGGCCGCCATGATGCGCCGCAGCGCCCGCCGCGAGGAGGCCTACGTTCCCACCTCGCAGCTCCGCCGCTTTACCCTGCCCGATTCGGCGCCCATCATGCGCCGCGTCATGGGCTTTCTGTCCGATCAGGCCCGCGCGCTCATCCACGCTGGCGTGTCGCGCGACCGCATCTGCATCGATCCAGGCCCGGGGTTTGGCAAGACGGCCAACGAGGACATCGTCATCCAGCGCGAGACCGCCAAGATGGCGTCGCTGGGCTATCCACTCATGTGCGCCGTGTCGCGCAAGCGCTTTGTGGGCGCTGTCTCGGGCGTGACCGAGGCCGCCGAGCGCGATGCCGCCACGTTTGGCGTGTGCCTGGGCGCCATCCAGGCCGGCGCCAACATCGTGCGCGTGCACGACGTCGCGGGCTTTGCACAGTTCCTGAACGGTTACTGGGCTGTTGCCAAGCCGCAGCCGCGTCGCGCGTTTGTGGCCGTGGGCTCCAACCTGGGACATCGTTGCGATAACATCCGCGCCGCGCGCGACATGATTGCCGAGATCCCGCTCACCTGCGTGTCCAACTGCTCTCGCATCTACGAGAGCGAACCGGCCTACGAGACGCGCCAGGACGCCTTCGCCAATGCCGTCATCGAGATCAAGACCGAGCTGGCGCCGTTGGTGCTGCTCGATGAGCTTATGGAGATCGAGGCCGAGCTGGGCCGCGACCGTTCCAAAAAGGCCAAGGTCAATGGCCCACGCACCATCGACCTGGACCTGCTGTGGATGGACGGCGAGACCCACGGCGGCAAAAAGCTGCGCCTGCCGCATCCGCTGATCGGCGAACGCGATTTTGTGCTGGTGCCGCTCGAGGACCTGATGCACGACCCGGCGCGGTTCTTCCGCTACAACGGCGTCGAGGTCAAGGAGCCCGAGGACCGCGTGGGCCATATCGTGGGCGAATTGGGGCGTATGTAGATGATCGAGATGAATGCTGTTGCCGCCGGCACCGAGCTCGACGCCGCGCGCGATGCGGGCCGCGAGGGTGCGTCCGCGGGCTGGTGCGCGTGGAGCGCGGGCGATGCTTCGCTGACGTTTTCGCTGGTCGTGCGTCCGGATGTGAATATGCACGCCTTCCACGGCCTGCCGTTTGTGGCCGCGATGGGCATGATGGATGCGCTTGTGGGCACAGTGTCGACGCCGGGCCTGGGCCTTGCCGGCAAGGTGGGTATCCGGTGGCCGAGCGATATCGTGTGCGGTGCGCCTGCGTTTGAGACGTCGCTCGCGCGTGTTGCCGTGAACGGCGGTGCCGGTGCCGCGGGCATGTTCGGTGCCGTGACGGTGGATATTGAGCGTTCGGCGTTGAGCGAGCTTGGTGTGGACGTGGCTGACGAAGCGCTGGTCGAGGCGCTGGCCGCCGCCGTGCTGGCCCGCGTGGACGCCTGGGCGGTTGTTGCCAACACGCCGCAAGGCGCCGCAGGGCCGTTGGCCCCCGTGTTGGGCGAGTACTTCGATATGGTGCCGCTGCTCGGTCGCCAAGTTGCGGCGGTGTCGCCCAACGGCTTGCCGCTTGCGGTCGGTGTGTTTGCGGGCCTGGACATCTGGGGTCGCGCGACCATCAAGACCGATGCCGGCGAGCAGGAGTTTCCGCCTGAGGCCGTACGGATTCGCGGACTGTAACGCGAGGCGCCCGCGCTCAAAGACAACGATGACAACGAAGCCCTCTTCGGCCTGTGCCGGGGAGGGCTTTGCGTGACTGCGGGGTAGCACCTCGGACCTATTCCTCAAAACTGAAAATTTTTCGATTTTGAGGAATAGGCTTGGCGAGCATTTGCGGGGACTGTGGCATCGGGCGTGCTTGACTTAAGCCCCTGCTCTATCCCAGCTCCTGCATGCGGCGGTAGATTTCGCAGATGCCTTTGATGGTGAGTTGGCCGTCGACTATGTCGAAGGCGTCGGTCGAATCGGCGACGATGCTGGCGAGGCCGCCCGTGGCGATAACGGTGGCATCCTCGCGCCCTAGCTCGCGCTTCATGCGCGCGACCAGGCCCTCGGCCATGGCGGCGGCGCCCGTCACGGCGCCCACCTTGATGCACTCCTCGGTATCGCGGCCGATGGCATGCTCGGGCGCCTCGAGCGGAACGCTGGCGAGCTTGGCGGCTCGGGCGGCGAGCGCGTCCATCGAAATGCGGATGCCCGGCGCAATCGCTCCACCAATGTAATAACCGTCCTCATCGATGACGTCGATATTGGTCGCGGTGCCAAAGTCCACCACGATTGCCGGCGCGCCGTAGAAGGTCTCGGCCGCAACGGCGTTAGCGACGCGATCGGCGCCTACGGCCTGGGGACGCGCCGCGCGCAACTTGGTCACCGCGGCCGTCTGCGGCCCGATAACGATGGCGTCCGCGGCAATGCGGTCGGCCACAGTGTGCCACTCGCGCGAGAGCTGCGGCACCACGCCGGCGAAGGCGATCGCGTCGACCGCGTCGAGCGAGAGGCCGTACATCTTAAAGAAGCCCATCAGGCGCACATGGATCTCGTCGGCGGTATAGGAGCGGTCGGTGGGCATGCGCCACGACTGCACCAGCTCGTCTCCGTCAAACAGCCCCATGGCCGTCTGCGTGTTTCCCATATCGATAGCGAGCAGCATGTCTACTCCCGGTGTTGGCATAAAAGGACGCGCACCATTGTATACGTGCCGTCGACGGCGCTCGGCTGCGATTCGTTTACGGTGATAGGGGCTGAGGGGTTTAAATATGAAGGAATTATGCTCTACGAGATTTTCCTTGCCGTTTACCGAACTCCCGCGTAATATTCTTTCTTGCGCACATGAGGCGCCCAGACATTGCGGGGTGGAGCAGTCTGGTAGCTCGCCGGGCTCATAACCCGGAGGTCGTAGGTTCAAATCCTGCCCCCGCGACCAAGAACTTGCAGCTCGTCGGCCTAGCCGGCGAGCTTTTTTGTTATTCCGGGACCGTGTTTTCGGTCCAATTCTCGGCCTCTCAAACAAAATCTCGATCTGTAACATCTAGACCCGATTTAGGCGGCTGGGTGTTACAGATCGAGATATACCGGTGGGTTGGGTCGTGTTTGTCTAAATCTGTAACACGAGGGACGGATTTTGCCGAGTTGTTGTTATAGATTGAGATTTTCTAGCAGGCGGGTTTGGTTTGTCTCGATCTGTAACAGGTAGGGGTCAAAAGTGGGCCTAGCTGTTACAGATCGAGATTGTTGAGGATGGGTCGAGAGGAATATCTTGATCTGTAACAGTAAGACCCAGTTTTGCCGCGTAACTGTTACAGATTGAGATAAACCGACGGGCCGCCCCGCCCATCCCCATCCACCTGCCGCTACCTGCTGTCCGCCGATTTTCGTTGTGCCGCTGTGCCCCCATGCCATATCCTCTAGACAACTACGCGGCATCATCGCCGCCGCGCCTACAAGAGAGGAATATCCATGACCGCACCTGCATCCAAGCTGCTCCAGCCCATTACGGTTGGCCCCCTTGAGCTCAAGAACCGCATTATGTTTCCGCCGCTGACCACCGGCTACGAGGAGCGTGACGGTTCCATCGGCGAGCGCAGCCTGGCTTTTTACGAGCGCTTGGCCCGTGGCGGCGTGAGCTACATCGTCATCGGCGACGTCGCTCCCGTCATGACCGCAAGCCCCACGCCCAAGCTGGCAACCGACGCCCAGATCCCCACGTTTAAGGCGCTGGCCGATGCCGTCCACAAGCACGGCGCCAAGGTCGCGCTGCAGCTGTTCCACCCCGAGTACGATGTGCCCGGTGTCGGCCGCATGGTCATGGGCTCCATGGCTGCCGCCAAGGCCGCGCAGGAGGCCAAGGCCGCCGGCGACGAGGAGACCTTTGCCGCCAAGATGGCCGAGTCCAACGAGATCCGCAACCAGGCCTACGCCAAGCTGCACCACGACATGCAGCACTTTGTGAACGAGGCGAGCGTAGAGCAGCTCACCCAGATCAAGGAGGCCATCGCCGCCTCGGCCGCCCGCGCGGAGCAGGCCGGCATCGACGCCATCGAGGTCCACGGCGACCGCTTGGTGGGTTCGCTGTGCTCGGCCATCCTCAACCAGCGCGCCGACGAGTACGGCGGCTCGTTCGAGAACCGCGTCCGCTACGCGCTGGAGGTCGTCGCCGCCATTAAGGAAGCCGCGCCGCAGCTGATGGTGGAGTACAAGCTCCCCGTGATCATGGAGAACCCCGACGGCACGCCGCGCGGCAAGGGTGGCCTGCAGCCCGACGAGGCCTGCGAGTTTGCCAAGCTGCTCGAGGGCGCGGGCATCGATATGATTCAGGTCGCACAGGCCAACCACACCGGCAACATGGGCGACACCATTCCGCCCATGGGCGCCATGCCCTACAACTGGACGCTGCCCGTGGCCGAGCGCGTCAAGGCCCTGGTCTCCGTGCCGGTGGCAACCGTCGGCCGCGTTGTCTCGGTTGAGGCCGGCGAGAAGATTCTGGAAGACGGCGCGGCCGATATCATCGCCTATGGCCGCTCGCTCATGTGCGACCCCGACATTGCGCTGAAGGCCGCCACGGGTGAGCCCATCCGCGAGTGCCTCAACTGCAACAAGGGCTGCGTCGACGCGATTCAAAATCGCAAGTACATCTCGTGCGTGCTCAATGCCGAGAACGGCGACGAGGCGACCATCGCCATTAAGCCGGGCGAGGGCGACAAGAAGATCGCCGTGGTGGGCGGCGGCATCGCCGGCCTGGAGGCCGCACGCGTGGCGGCCAAGCGCGGCTACGACGTGACCATCTACGAGGCGAGCGATCACTTGGGCGGCCAGATTGTGCTGGCGGCTGCGCCTCCGCGCAAGGACGAGATCATGCGCTCGGTCGAGTACTACGAGAAGATTCTGCCTGGCCTGGGCGTGAAGGTCGAGCTCAACCACGTCGCTAGCCCCGCGGACCTCAACGCCGCCGATGCCGCGATTGTGGCTGTGGGCGCGCACGACGTGGTCATCCCCGTTCCGGGTGGCGACTCGGACAAGGTCGTCTCGAGCTGGGACGTGCTGGCCGGCAAGGTGGAGCTCAGCGGCCGCGTCGCCGTCATTGGCGGTGGCCTGGTGGGCACCGAGACCGCCGAGTATCTGCTGCAGCACGGCTGCGAGGTGGCGATCGTGGAGATGCTCGACAAGATTGCCGCGGGCGAGTCCGAGACCATTCTGCCGCTGATTATGAGCGACTTTGCCGAGCACAACGTGGAGCAGCACGTGAAGACCCGCCTGACCGCCATTACCGACGAGGGCGTGGAGGCTGTTCGCACCACCGAGGACGGCGCCGAGGAGCCGGTGAAGATCGCCTGCGATTACGTGGTGATGGCCGTGGGCTCCAAGGCCAACGCGTTTGACCTGGATGGCGTGACGGTGCCCGTGACCTGCGTGGGCGACTGCTCGGGTGAGCGCACCGCCGACATTGCGAGCGCCATTCGCACGGCGTATCACGCGGCCAACGAGCTGTAGTTGAACATCGCGGCCAGGCGGGGCGGTAGCACGGATCCGTCTCGCCCGGCTGTGCCCCGTCGGGTGTCAACCGGTGCGGGGCCTGCAAGCGCAGCAGGTCCCGCCCTTTTTGTTTTGCTCCGGTGGATGGCAATGCGCGGTAACCATGAGGAG
>USJQ01000007.1 GCA_900554985.1 uncultured Collinsella sp.
AATAAGCAGCCGGCTAGTTGCTTGTACCGGAATCGTCGCCTGAATCAGTACCAGAGCCAGAAACCGAAACCGTCAGCGTAATCGTGCTGTCGGTGGACTGCTTGCCAGTGGGGGAGACGCCCGTCACGGTGGCGTTTTCGTTGCCACTCACGGGGTTGCCGTTCTGATCGCAGAATGCGATGTTGTAGAATCCGGCGTTGTTGAGCGCGGTGACGGCGGCGGAGATGCTCTTGCCGTACAGGTTGCCCGGAACGCTGGCCTTGCCGGACTTCTTGGCGATGACGACGGTGATCGTGGCGCCGGGCTTCTGCTTGCCGCTGGGGTTCCAGCTAATGACGGTGCCCTCGGTGACGGAATCGTTCTCCTGGTAGCTCACGTTGACGCCAAAACCGGCCATGTCGAGAGCGTTGCGTGCCTGTGCCTCGGTCATGTCGGTCAGATCGGGGACGGAGGTGGTGTCAGGACCGCTGGAGACCTTATACGAGATGGTCGTGGCCTTCTCGACTTACGTGCCGGCATCAGTGCCCTGCTCAAAGACCTGGCCTTCGTCGGCCTCGTTGGCCTCCTCGGTTGCGTTGCCCTTCAGGCCCACGCTTGCCAGCGCGGCCTCGGCCTGGTCCTTGGTTAGGCCGACGAGCTGCGGAACCTCAACTTTCTCGGAGGGCTTGGGGCCCTTGGAGATCACCAGGTTAACCTTGGAGCCCTTGGGCTTCTTAGTGTTGCCGTTGGGGGTCTGCTCGGCAACCTTGCCCTCGTCGACATCGTCGTTATAGCTCTGGTCGACAGTTCCGACCTCAAGGCCGGCCTCCTTGATCAGCTCGATAGCGGTCTGCTGGTCCTTGTTAAGCACATCGGGCACCGTAACCTGCTCGCCCCCAAAGAGCCCGGTGGCAAAGGCCACTACAACGCCAATCACGGCGACGGCGGCAATCACGGCGGCGATGATCTTGTTCTTGTTGGACTTAGGCTTCTCGACCTCATAGGAGCCCGTGGAGCCCGAGACAGCGCTGCGGGCGGTGTTCTGACCGCTCACGCCCGAGTCGGGGCGAACCATAGCGCGCGTTGAGTCGGAAAGCTCGCGGGTCTTGGTGGCACCCAGGTCGCCGGCGGCACCGATGATGCGCGTGGGCTCCGAGACGTTGACGGCACGGCCGGACAGGTAGCTGTTGAGCACTTGGCGCAGCTCGTCGGCCGTCTGGAAGCGGTTCGCCGGGTCCTTCTCCATGCACTTGAGGATGATGCGCTCTAAGTCGGCATCGACGCCGGAGTTGATCTGGCTCGGCGGGATGGGCAGCTCGTTGACCTGCTTGAGCGCAACCGAGATGGCGTCGTCGCCGTCAAAGGGTACGCGGCCGGTGGCGCACTCGTACATGACGACACCCAGCGAGTAGATATCCGAGGTGGGGCCGAGGTCCTGGCCGCGGGTCTGCTCGGGGCTTACATAGTGGGCGGTGCCCAGCACGTTGTTATCCTGCGTGAGATGGCTGTTCTTGGCGCGTGCGATGCCAAAATCCATTACCTTGATGTTGCCGTCGGGCAGCACCATGATGTTTTGCGGCTTAATGTCGCGGTGGATGATCTCGTGCTTGTGTGCGACCGAAAGCGCGGAGCTGATCTGCGAGCCGATCTGCGCGACCTTCTTGGGATCGAGGGCGCCGTGGCTCTTGATGCCGCTTTTAAGGTCGGTACCGCGCAGGTACTCCATGACGATGTAATAGGTGTCGCCGTCCTTGCCCCAGTCGTAGACGCCCACGATATAGGGGGAGGACAGGCCGGCCGCTGCCTGGGCCTCCTGCTTAAAGCGGGCGGCGAAGGTGGCGTCGCCGGCATACTGCGGCAGCATGATCTTGACGGCAACCGTGCGGTCGAGGACCTGATCCTGTGCACGGAAGACGGTCGCCATGCCGCCCGTTCCCACTTTATCCTTGAGGAGGTATCTTCCCCCGAGGACCCTCTGTTCCATTCCTGCTCCTAACATAACTATTCGCTCAACGATGTGTGTAGTACCAAATGTGTGGCCGCTGGGGCCGTGTGGCGCGTTGCCGCTAGCTCATCGGCCGCGGCGCGCCCCAAGTATCCGCTTTGATCACGGGCATCACGCTCCCTGTGCGGCGAGCGCCGCGGTCAGGACGATGCCGGCAATTTTGGCTGCCTTGACGTCGTGTTTGTCGAAATCCTCCAGGGCCACCGAGATGGCAACCGTGGGTGAATCGTAAGGTGCAAAGCCAACAAACATAGAGTTGACGTTGGTGCCGCCGGTCTCGGCCGAACCGGTCTTGCCGGCAACCTTGACGCCCGGAATCTGGGCATCGGTGCCGGTACCGGACTGGACGACGGCGAGCATGGCCTGCTTGACCTGGTCGGCCGTGGCAGAGCTGACAGCCTGGCCCAGCGAGCGGGACTGCGTAGTCTTGACCACGGTTCCGTCCGGGGCGAGTATCTGGGATACAAAGAACGGGTCCATGACCACGCCGCTGTTGGCGATAGCGGCAGCGATCACGCAATTCTGCATAACGGTGGTCTGCGGGCCAGGCGTGTGGTCCATGCCGACGGGCTGGCCGGCGCCTGCCCAAGCGGTCTCCCACTCGGTCATAAGCGACGGATCGGCCATGATGGAAGCCGCGGTGGTCAGATCCTGACCGAGCTTTTGACCGTAGCCAAAGGCGTTGGCAAACTGGACGAGCGAGCTGGCGCCAATCTCGTTGGCCACCTGGCCAAAGACGACGTTGGACGACACGGCGAAGGCCTGCTGCAGGCTGATGGTGCCGTAGCTCTCGTTGGCATAGTTGGTGACCGGCGCGTTTCCGATGTCCATGGAGCCGGGCGCCTGGTACGTGCTGGTAAGGCTGGCGGTGCCGGTTTCGAGCGCCGCGGAGAGTGTGACGACCTTAAAGGTCGAGCCCGGGGTGTACAGCGCGTCCATGGCACGGTCGTACATGGAGCCGTCCTCGCCGCCGCCCGACTGGAGCAGCGCATCGATGTTGGTGTTGTCGTAGGTGGGCGAGCTCGCGCACGCAAGGACCGCACCGGTGCGCGGATCCATGACCACCACAGCGCCCTTAAAGCCCTTGAGCGCCTGCTCGGCAGCCGTCTGGATGCGCGAGTCGATGGTGAGCTTGGCGGTATTGCCCGGCTGGGTCTGCCCCGCAAGCGACGCGATGGCGTTGTTCCAGCTGGAGTAATCCTTGGAGCCGGTGAGCGTATCGTTCATGACGCTCTCGATGCCGGCGGTGCCGTATTGCTGGCTCACGTAGCCCACCACGTGCGCGGCCATGTTGCCGTTGGGGTAGGAACGGGCGTAGGTGCCGTCCTCCTGCTGCAGCGACTCGGCTAGCGTCACGCCGTCGGACGTGATGATGGAGCCACGTTGGATGTACTTGGAGCGGGCGATGGTGTGGTTGTTGGTCGGCATGTCCTGGTAGTCCTTTGCCTTGATGACCTGGACATAGGTGAGGTTGCCGATAAGGATGGCGAACAGCGCCGTAAAGGCAAACACGGCACGAGTCAGACGGTTGGCAAGTGCCACGCGGCCGAGCACGCCGGACTCAGGCGTGTCGAGCAGGCGACGACGCATGCGAGAACCCGCGGAGTGGTTGCCGCGGTTGTACGAAGACGAAGTGGCGAAGCGCGTGCCGGCAGGAGTTGCCGCCGAGGCAACCTGGTCGTCGGTGATGGCGGCCATGGTGCCGGTGCCGGTGAGCTCGGCCTCGCGACCGGTTGCCTCGTCACCGGCGCGCAGCAAAAGCGCGACGATGATAAAGCTTGCCAGCAGCGAGGAGCCGCCCTGGCTCATAAAGGGTAGGGTGACGCCGGTCAGCGGGATCAGGCGGGTAACGCCGCCAACGATCAAGAACGCCTGGAAGCTGATGGCGGCCGTAAGACCGGTAGCGCTAAAGGCGGCAAGGTCGGACTTGGCACGGGCTGCTGTGGTCAGGCCACGTACGGCAAAAAGCATAAACAGGATAAGAACGGCGCCACCGCCCAAAAGGCCCATTTCCTCGCCGATAGCCGAGAAGATAAAGTCGGACTCGACGACGGGGATGTTGTTGGCCATACCGTTGCCAATGCCGACGCCAACGAGGCCGCCGTCGGCCAGCGAGAAGAGGGACTGAACAATCTGGTAGCCCTGGCCCTGCGCGTCCTTAAAGGGATCGGCCCAAATCTGGAAACGCACCTGGACGTGCGACAGGAACTTGTAGGCGCCCACGGCCCCCACGGCCAAGAGCGCAAGGCCGATGATGACATACGAGAAACGACCCGTGGCAACGTAGAGCATCAGCAAGAAGATGGTGTAGAACAGCACGGCCGAGCCTAGGTCGCGTTCGAAGACAACGACGAGCAGGCAAACGCCCCAGACTGCGAATAGCGGCAACAGCAGGCGAAGGCGCGGAATCTTAAGACCCAAGATCTTGCGGTTGGAGATAGAGAGCAGCTCGCGGTTCTCGGCCAGGTAACCGGCAAGGAACAGCACGATAAAGATCTTGGCGAACTCGCCGGGCTGAATGGTAAAGCCGGCGATGCGAATCCACAGCTTGGAGCCCGAGATCGTGGTGCCGATAAAGATGGGCAGCATCAGCAAGATGATGCCGATGATGCCAAAGGTGTACTTATAGCGCATGACCACGTCGAGGTCGTTGACCAGCGCAAGCGTACCTACCATCAGCGCCACCGAGATAAACAGGATGACGAGCTGCGAGATAGCGAGCGTGGGCGCCAAGCGCGTCACAAACGTGATGCCAATACCCGAAAGCACAAAGACGATGGGCAGGATGGCCGGGTCGGCGCCGGGTGCCAGAATGCGCACGGCGATATGTGCCGCGGCGAAGGCGGCAAAGAGACCGATCGGAACGGCAAGCGTCTCAAACGAGATGGCGGCGCCTGCGGTGAGCACGTACATCGCATACAGCAGGATGACGGGGAACGCCGAGGCGATGAGCAAGAGCAGTTCGGTGTTGCGGCGACTCATAAGCGGCACTCCCTTTCTAATTCTTATCGGAGGCTTCGGCCTCGGCGGACTGTTCGGCGGTATTCTCGGAATCCGATCCGCAGGTCGAACCCTGGTCGGTGTTATTGCGGATCGTTTGCGCGTCGATCACCTGACGGGTCTGCTCCTCGTCGATCTGATGGCGGTACTTGGAGATGGTGTCCTGTGCATCGTCGATGCTCGTCTGCTGAATACCCGCCTTAAGGCGATTTTGTGTGTCTTCGGGCAGGTCGGACAGTTTGATGGTGGTCGTGCTCTCGAGCCAGTGTAGTTTAAGGCCGAGCGGCTTGCCGGGAATACCCCGGTAGACCGCGACGGTGTCCTTGTAGGTGCCCAGGTAGTACGAGCCGGTGACACCCATGTAGCCCCAGATGGCGGCCGCCAATACCATGACAAGGCCCAAAACGATGCCGATGGTGACGTTGCGGCGGCGGACGCGCTTTGCCTCGCGCATGACACCGTCGTCGACCAGGTCAACGACGACAACAGTAACGTTGTCGTGCCCGCCGGCGACCAGTGCGGCGTCTACCAAGTTGTCGACGCAAATCTGCGCAGTCGAGGACTGTGTGGCGATGTTTTCGATATCGCTGTCGGGAATCATGCTCGAAAGGCCATCGGAGCACAGGATCAGGCGGTCGCCTTCCTCGATGTGCAGGGTAAAGTGGTCGGCGTACATAGCGGGATCCGAGCCCAGTGCACGGGTGATGACCGAGCGGTTGGGGTGGACACGCGCCTCGTCTGCCGTAATCTCGCCGGCGTCCACGAGCTCCTCCACATAGGAGTGGTCGCGGGTCACGCGGATGAGCGTGCCCTCGTGGAGCAGATAGGCACGCGAATCGCCCACGTGGGCGATAGCGAGCATGTCGTTTTCGATATAGGCGCAGGTTGCCGTGCAGCCCATGCCGGGCTTGCCCAAACCGTTGAGCGCAGCCTCGATGACCGCGGCGTTTGCCGCTTCGACGGCAGCCGCCAGTCGTGCGGCGTCGGCGGCCTGCGGTGCTGTCTTGGCAATGGTCTCGACGGCGATGGAGGAGGCTCCCTCGCCGGCGGCGTGGCCGCCCATGCCGTCGCATACGCAAAAGAGCGGCGATTGCACCAGATAGGAGTCTTCGTTATGCGGACGCACGCAGCCAACATCGGAGCGGGCGCCCCACATGAGCTGCGTGGTCGTGCCGGCGTCGTAGGTCGAGTCGGTCTCGATGCGCTCGTCGGTCAGCGGCTCAAAACTCATGGTCGAGCCGGGATCCTTAAGCTTGGCCTCCACGGCGGCAACGTCAATCTCGGCCGTATCGCCGGGCGAGACGGTGTCGGCATCGTTGCTCGGGTCGTCGACGTTAGGCGTGGCGGGCTCTTCGGTTGTACGGTCGACAGGCTCGTCGTCTTGCGGGGCGACGGCTGCGGGCTCGGGCGCCGGCGCTACGGGAAACACCGGTGCCGCGGGCTGCTCGGCAGCGGCGTGCACGCCGATGGGGGCGTTACCGTCGTCAGCGGCGTCCTCGTCGTCGGTCAGCGTTGGATATTCTTGCGTTACATGCGAAAGGGGCAGGGAGAACACGGTGTCCTCGGGCTCCACGGGCGCAGAGCCCGCCGGGGCGGCATGAGCCGGCGCGGCCGCGGGGGCGGCCGACGTCTCGGGTATGGTTGCGGACTTGTTCTCCTCGTCGATCATCGACGGTTCACCTTCATGACCACGTCGCCAATCTGGACTTCGTCGCCCTCGCGCAGCGTTGCGGGCTCCACAAGCTGGCGGCCGTTGACGAGCGTGCCGTTAAGCGAGTTGAGGTCCTCGATGATGAGCGCCGGGCCCTGCAGCGAAAAGCGCGCATGCGAGGCCGAGACGAATGGTTCGTTGATGCAGATGTCCGAAGATGGCGAGCGACCGACGATGACGGGGCCGAGCATGTCTACGTGGATGCCGCGGATACCGCGCGGGCCCTTGTCCACATCGATCGTCCAGATAGCCGAGTCGCGGCGCTGTCCGCGCACAAGTCCCACGCCGGTCTTCATGACGGCGAACAGGAAGATATAGAGCAGGGCGACCAGGACGATGCGGCCTGCAAAAAGGACGATATCGATGTTCATAAGCGACTATCCCCTAAATTCAAAGGTGCTCAGGCCAAACGTCAGCAGATCGCCGTTGCGCAGCGGGCAGCGCGTAATGCGGCGGTTGTTGACGAGTGTGCCGTTGGTGGAATTGAGGTCCTCGATCGACCAATCCGAGCCCGTAAAGGTGAGCTGGGCGTGGCGGCGCGACACGTTGGGGTCGCGCAGGGCAATATCGGAAACTGAGCGCTCGCGACCGATGGTCACCTGTGCGGAGGTGATGCTATGGCTCTCGCCGCTCACGACGTCGACGAGCTGGGCGAGCGGGCGCTGCGGGGCGCGAGTGCTCGCCATGTTGGAGGCGATGCCGGCTGCGGCGCCTAGGCCCACGGCGGCACCGGTCGCGGCGGCTCCGCCCATGCCGGCAAGCGCGTCGCGCGAGACGGTCTGCGGCACCGGGATGGGTGCGGCGGCGGGGTCGGGGACGCTAGGCGCGAAGGGGTCTGCCACGGCAAGCGGGTCGGGAGCGGCGGCGCGAGGCGTCGGCTGCTGCTGGGGCATGGCGGCGGGGCGCTGCTGCTGCGGGGCAGCAAACTGCTGCTGGCCGGCGCGCGGGGCGCTGGCGGCACGGCTTGCCGCGGAGTTGTTTTGGCCCAGACCGTTTTGATAGGCGCGCTCTTCTTCGTACAGGCGGCCGAGCGTGGGGGCATCGACGTTCTCGGCGGCGGGGTCGGCGAGGGAAGGCGCGAGGTAGACCGGGGCGGGAAGGGGGTCGTGGGCGGCGGCGATCAGGATGGTATAGAGTGCCGGCGCCGTGTTGACGCCATTGATCACCAGAGTCTGATCCTCCATGTCGCGAGCGGCCTGCTTGGCAAGCTTCTTAAAGGAGAACGGGGCACGGGTGGCACCGAAGATGCCGGCCACGTGGTCCTCGAAGATGTTCAGGAAGTTCACGAAAGATCACTCTCCGTATAGGTTCTTTGGTATCCGAGCAAATATAGGCATATCCCAACGATTATAGAGGATAGGGTTCCCGCAACCGCCGCCTTGGCGACGACCGCGGCTGCAAGGCTGGCAATTTCCATATGGTGTGCAAGACAGGACGCCGCTGCGCAGCCGATGCCGGCGACAGCGATGGCGGCGATTGCGGCAAGGTTTGAGCCCTGATCGGCACGCTTGGCATGGGCATTGAGCAGCGCAGATGACGCCGCGGCAGTTGCCGCTACCAGCACAAAGGCAGCCCAAAGGAGTGGGTCTCCCAGCGCTGCGGCAACGTTACCGAGCCCCAGCACGCCTCCGGCTGAAAGCGCGACCGTGGCCAGACGGGCAAAAAGTGCGCCCATGCCCGTTGCCGCGGCGGCGCTTGCCGGGCCGAGCCAAAATGACGCGACGCCGGCGGTGACCCCAGCTGCCAGGAAGGTATTGCCGGTCAGACAGCCAAGCGCGAGTGCACAGGTGAGTGCGGCGTTCGCGGCAGCCTCGGTGCGACCCCAGGCGATCCACCAACCGGACATGGCGGCGGCAAAGATCACCGCGACGGGCAACATCGACAGGATGCCCTGCGCCTGCATGGTGGCGTTGGCCATGAGCACCAAAAAGCCCACAGCCGAGATGGCCGAGCCAATCTGGGGGGCCAGGCCAGCCGCCGCTCCGATCGCGATGGCCGCAATGACCAGGCCGGGAAGCGCCGCGACCCCGGCCGTTTGCATCAGCAAAAAGCTAAAGGTGCCGCACGTTAGCGCCGAGATAGCGTGCATGGTGTAGTCGCGCGCATGGCTCCAGCGCGTGCCCGCCCAGCCGAGCGCGGGGTCGACCTCGATGGCGTCGTCCTCATAGTACGACGGCTCGATATCGTCGAGCTCCTGCTCGTCATCCGACAGCTCGCCCACCATCTGCTCCAGACTGCGACGGCCCTCGCGCACGCTGCCCAGACCGGCAAGGAGTTGGTCGCAAAATGCCTCGATGCTGTTGGGGCGGTCCTGCGGCATGGGGGAGAGCGCGCTCATGAGCGCGGCCTCGGCTCCCGGGGGAAAGTGTGGTATCAGCTCGCTGGGATAGGTGGCGCCGCCGATGATGCGGTCGAGCGAGTCGGCGGGCGTGGCCGCCATAAAGGGAGCGCTGCCGCACAAGCCCTCATAGATAACGCAGGCAAGGGCAAAGACATCGGCGCGTTCGTCGACCGTGCCGGTCTCGATATCGAGCTGCTCGGGCGGCATGTAGCCGATGGTGCCGCCGCGCGAGCCGCCAAAGCCACCGGCGGACGACAGTCGCGCCATGCCAAAGTCGGTGAGCTTTACATTGCCCGAGTGGTCGATGAGCACGTTGGCGGGCTTAATGTCCAGGTGGAGTACGCCATTGCTATGGGCGAAGGTGAGCGCCTGGCCCAGGGCATCGGCAATGGCCGCGGCCTCGTCAAAGGTGAGCGAGTGGCCGTCCACGCGATGCAAAAACTCGGCCAGCGACATACCGTCGACATACTCCATGACCAGGTAGGCATAGGCGGTGTCATGCGTAAAGTCGATGACCTGCACGATATTGGGATGTTGAAGCATGGCGGCAGTGTGCGCCTCGCGCAGGACATCCATGATGTCGCTGGCGGGCATGCCGGCGCCGTTGATAAGGGGGATGCGCTTAATGGCGACGCGGCGGCGCAGGTGCGTGTCGCGGCAAATCTCGATGGAGCCAAAACCGCCGGTCGCAAGTGTCTCGAGCGGCTGGTACCGCTTGAGCAGCTCGCGAGAGCTGGTGCCCTCCAAAGGAACGTCCGGCGAGAACCGGGCGGTATGTTGCGAGAAAAGCGGCATGGCCAACCCTCGTGCGTTTAAAGTTCGTTTGCGAGCGGCGGGCGTGGGGCCGAGCCATTCGCGGTGGCATAGATGCTGCTAGTGTAGCACGCTCGGGTGCATGGGGAGGAAACGGGGATGAGGTGGTCCGATCGACCCGACTCCGTTTCGACGCGTCCGGAAAGCGCATCCCAGTTTTCATCCAAATAATGGGATGCGCTTTCCGATTGGGGTGGGCTGCGGAAACTGCATCCCAGAATATTGGCCTGGAACGGGACGGACTTTCCGAATCGGCGCTCAAAAGGAAACCGCATCCCGCTTTGGGGCGGGGGCTGCGGACAAAAGCCGGACCGTGACCTGGCTCGGATTGGAGTTAGCGTGAATCGTTGATGTTGGCCGGTGTGGGCATGGAGATAGATGAGCGGATCGAGCGATATAATGACATGCTATGGAGGCCATATGCTCTTTTCCCGCCGTTCTGCCACATTTGCCTGCGCCATTGTGCTTATCGTAATGTCGGTCACCCCTTATCACCGGTTTTCATCTTCACTTGGCTTGGCATCAGGTGCAATGACCTGGCTCGTTATCCTTGGCGCATGCCTCGCGGCGTTTGTTCATGGTACTGCGCTATGCAAGGGGGGAATGAGAAGGCCGAGGTATCTCGGTGCCATTGGTGGTTTCCTCGGTGTTAGTGCAGCGGTTCCCGAATGGGCTGACCTTGCTTTCTATGCTCGCGGAGATTCTATTCCATTCGTGTTTGCGCCTATCTGGCTGTTGCGCGGCGTTTCATGCGCCTCGTGCTTTGCTGGGTCGCTGCTCCTCTCATATGTAATTTGGGATACGGCGGGCTCTCCTTTGACGCAGGGGGCGACGCGGGCTGACGAAAGAGAAACTCGTCATCCGCAGGACGCGATTTTTACAGAAACAATAGCCGTCATGTCTTGTCTGCTGTTCTGCTGTCGAGTTTCATGGAGAGTCATCCCCGAGCCATGGGGAATATCCTCTGCATCGGCCGCACCAATTGGTCTTGCGCTTTTAATTCCGCTAGCCTATTTCGTATTGGCTGCGGTCCCGCTGCTTTGCTGTCCCCGCGCCTTTGGTCGGGGGCAGGGCGACGTGTCTGCCCGTTCTGTGCTCGTGGCAGTTCCTATCGGTCTTATTCCGGCTGTCGAGGTGGCATACTTCGCAAACGATGCCGCGGTCATTGCATCACTGTCGATGGGGTCCGCTATTGCTGTTGCCGCCTTCGTATACACATTGCTCAGGAAGAAACGGGACAACGATTCGGATATCGCCTGCGCGTCCGACCCATTCGATGCGGGGGCGTTTTCCCCCGCCCTGTCGCCTAGAGAAGAGCAGTTTGTTCGACTGCTGCTCAAAGGGAAAACGCCGGCGGAAATTGCCGGGGAGACGGATACGAAGCCATCGACGGTGAGAACAACGCTTCACCGAGCATACGGGAAGGCGTCGGTTGCGGGCTCGCGCGAGCTCGTGGCGTTGTTTGCGGGTGAGGGCGATACTGTAGGGCATGAGCTGCCGCAGCGGCATGCTGACGATATGGTGGCATCAGCTCGAACGCGCCGGCTGTTTCGATACCTGCTCACATTATTTTTTGTCCTCCTTGCGGCTGGCCCCTTGGTAATGGCGGATAGCGATTGGGGGTCCGGTGTTTCGCGGGCTGTCGCCTTTTCCCTCTTAAGCTACGCATTGGGTCTCGGACTGCTTCTGTCGCTACGCTACGCGGGTGGAAAACCGAATCGTGGCGCTGCGCTGGATAGAGCAGGTGAAGCGATTGGGCTCGGAAGCCCGTGCGTGTGGGTGATACTGTCTGCTGTGGAATGGTCTTTTGTCTATATCGCGGCATGGAGGTGCGTACGCGATCCGTTGATGGCTGTGCCGGTCCTGTTTTGCGGCGTGGCGTCTATGGCTTCGCTTGCCGTTGAGCTGCGTCCGTTTAAGGTGCGTGCTCGTACCCGGGCTATCGTGTCGTTGGTGTCAATGGGCATGGTTGCCTTAATCTATGCGGTCGCTAGGGGGCGAATCCACGGGCTTGCGGTGCTGACGGGGATACTGTTCACATATATAGTGCTGCGTAGCTGTCCGCAGCGCAAAATGCTCGGGGTATGGATGCTTTGCTTTGGGGCGACGGCTCCTGTTTGGGTTGTCTTGCTCAACATGGCGCAGGATCTGATGGTTTTCGAGCCGTTGTTCCTTACTTCGTTGCTGGGGCAAAGTTCGGCTGTCAATGTCGTCGTGGCAACGGTGATCGTCTGCTGGTCTGCGCCCATGTTCGTCACGCACATCGCGCTCACCCGCTCGGTTGAGAACGAGAAGGCCGTCTTGGAGTACCGCGCGAACGGGCTTACCGAAGCAGCTCGCGTGCGCCAGCTTGCCCTGCTTGCGTCGCGCTCCCTTTCTGATGTTCAGTCGCAAATTTTGCTGATGACGGCAGAAGGCGCAACGACAAAGACCATTGCGGAGGATGTCGGTTACGCTGCATCTACGGTGCAAGCACTGCGGTCTGCATCTTACCGCCAGTTGAAGATCAAGAATAAAGCGGAGCTTGTTTCATTGTTATCGCAGGTAGATAACGTGTAAACGCCTGAGCGATCAACTCAATAGCGGGTGTTTACAGACATCTTTCTCTATTCATGCAAAGGTTGCCGTGCGTCGACGCATTGTTAACCGCTTGTGATTAGGGCCGGGCCGAGTGTTGCTGCTCGGCCCGGCCGAAGGGAGGGTGATGTCGCTTGAATAGAAATCTAATGCGGCACGAGTTGTCCAAGATATTTGGCAATCCTATATTTGCGTTGACCCTTATGGTTGCAACTGCAATTTCGATGGCGGCTGCCATTGAGGCATGGTGGACGCTCGAGACTGAGCGCAAGCAGCTGTTATCGCTTGGCTATGGCGTTGGTTTGCAAGCCCAGGCATACCTCGGCCAAACGCGTGAAAGTAGCTTTGGTAGCTGGATCGTTGTGAGTGCAAATGCACCGCTATCGGCATCAGTGTTTTTCTATGCGCTGCCGTTGCTTGCCATGCTGGCCGGGTCGTGGTCATGCCTGTCCGAGCGTTTGAGCGGTTACGAGGCGCAAATCTGCACACGTGTTTCTAGAAATGCATACGTGAACGTGAAGATGCTGTCTGCTTTTCTCTCTGCGTTTGCGGTCACGGCTATTCCGCTACTCGTGAACTTCCTGATTGTCTCAATGCTGTTTCCAGCGTATCTCCCCCGGGTCGATGAATCGACTTACGTCGGGCTCTATCTGCATAGCTATTTTTCTGGTCTGTTTTATTCCCGGCCTCTGTTATATGTGCTGGTTTATACACTGTTCGATGCGGTGACGCTGGGGGCTCTATCCATGGCCGTGACTGGTCTGTCGGTTGTGTTTCGCAGCAGAATCAAGGCGATGGTCGTTCCATATCTGATTATGGTTGCATGGCACTTTGTTAACGATTGGTTTTTTAGCGTCCTTTCATGCGTCGGCTTTAACTGCAACATTCTTAACAGCATCAGGTCGGAATCACTAAATAACTGGCCCGACATTCGAGCAGGGTTTGCGGAAATCATCTTGCTGTTCGTCTTTTCTTTGATTTCCGCGAGATTCTTAAAAAGGCGCGAGGTGGTCTGATGCTGTTTAGGCTGGTCGCCGCGGACCTGAGGACCGTTTTGAAGAAGAACATCCTTACTTTTATTGCGGTTGCGGCAGTGACCGTTGCGAACTTGGTGCACGCCTACGGATTATCTTCTGTATATGGGGTCAGGACGGATGCCTTGGGGTTTGCTGATAATCTCGCGCTCGTGTTTGCCGGATCCGCTCCGTTTGAGCC
>USJQ01000008.1 GCA_900554985.1 uncultured Collinsella sp.
TCACCGGTTATTTGCAATCGTTTACGGCCGTTTTCCCGGATGAATTGAGGATACCCGATGAAGCACTTGCGCGGTTGCAGGATATTTCAATACTCGTCCATCTCCCCGCGCGCCAAACTCCCACTCCCTGAATGTGCCATAAGCTCTCGCTATTCGTCGTACAAATATTACTTACTCTATTATGTAATTGTTTATCGTTTGTCGTTAAGCATGTTATAAGATACAAGTATCATCCAAGACATTGGTTGGAGGAGCTATGATCCGCTGGAACGTATCCAAATCGAATGAAGCCATCGACCGTGAACAGGCAATAGCCAAACTGAGGAAGCTCACTCGCTACTGCAAATGGGGCACAATCTGCACCATCGTGGCGCTCGCTCTGGCACTCCTCGCAGTCATTGCAATCGAAGATCTAGTCATATTGCCTAGCCTCTCCCAAGGGTTCTGTCTCCAATCCGTAGAGCTTGAGGCTAGCGAAGGGCCAATTCTCGCTCTCGTCGGCACCAATGAACAGACTCCTCTTATGCTTGTCGCGCACGACGGTCATACTGCCATAGGGAGCGGCATGATGGCATGCCTCGCGCTTGCCATCGCGCTAAGCGCATACAGGTTTTTCTCCGCCATTGAAAAGGCGGGCAGGCCCTTTGACCTCGAATGCATCCGCATACTACGTCAAGTAGGACATTTGTTCCTTTTCGGCGGCGCCGCTGTGAAACTTTTTGGTGCCATAGTCACAGGGCTGATACTCTCAGGATTTGGCGGCAGCTTTACGGATGCACTTGGCGGGCAGCATCTCGACCTCTCTATGCTCTTTGCAGGCCTAATTATTAGCCTGATTGCCAGCATCTTCCAGTACGGGTGTATCCTGCAAAAACAAGATGACGAGTTGCTCTAGGGGGAATCCATGATTATTCTGCGGCTCGACCGCATGCTTGCCGAACGCAAGATTTCATCCAAAGAGCTTGCGGAACGCGTGGGTATCTCCCAGGTCAATATGTCGCGTATCAAGACGGGCAAGGTTTCTGCCGTGCGCTTTTCAACTCTTGACGCGATATGCCGGGCACTCGACTGCCAACCGGGCGATGTTCTGGAATACATACCTGACGATGAAGCCGATAGCCTCTTTGGGCTTAAAGATGAATAGCCATAATTAAGCCGCCAATCACGCCCTCAACGCAAAAAGCCCGCCAGAACGATGTTCTAGCGGGCTCAATCAGATATTTCGACTTCGCGCTCGAAAGCTCAGGCAGATCTTACGCAAACAGGCCGTAGATGCTGATGTTGGCCTTGGCGTACAGGCCGTTGGCATACTCGGTCCACTTGGAGCTGGCGCTCGAAGCCTGCGAGGAGTACTGCTGGTAAGCAGTGTAATAGGCGGTCATGGCCTGCTTATAGGTGGCACTATCGGCGGTAAAGGCATCGTTAGCGAAGGCCTTAGCGTAGGTGCTGTTCTCGTCCTTCCAGGTGCCCTTTGAGCTGTCCCACTCGTCGCCGGCAAGGTTGATGATGTAGTCGGCGTAGTCCTTGCTCGCGGTCTCCTCGTTGCCGTCAGCAGGCTCGGCCGGGGCGGTCGGCATGCTTGCGGAGCTGTCGCCGACCTTCTTCTTGTAGAGCTTCTGCAGCGTCGCGGACTGACGGACGATCTGCTTGGCCTGGTCCTTGGACACGCCGTACTGCGTGGCCATGGTCTTGTAGTCCGAGGTGCCGATGGAATCCTCGGCGTACTTCTTCATTTCCTTGGAAGAAACGGTAATGCCCTCGTCCTCGGCAGCGTCCAGCAGGATCTTGTTGCGCACGTAGGACAGGATAACGTCGGCAGACGGAGCGGTGTAGTTGCCATCGCTATCCTTGACGGTGTCGAGGCTGTACTGGCTCTCGATAGCCTCGCGCGCGGTGATATCGCTCTTCTTGCCGTTGTAGCTATAGCTTGCCACGGTCGAATCGAGCTGGTCCTCGGTCAGGGTCGCCGAGCCGATGCCCTTGCCGCCAAAGCCGCCATTGCCAATAAAGAAGCCGACCACGGCAGCGATAACGACGGCAACCACGAAGGCGGCAATCATCGTCTTCTTGTGCTTGGATGCGTGGTCGTCCGCGTCGGAATCGTCCTCGTCCTGCTCCTCGGGCATCAGATTCTCGTCAGCGGCATCCGCGGCAATCTGAGCCTCCAGACGGGCGTCCTCCTCCTCGGCCGTCGTACCAGCGGCAATATGCTCGGCAGACGTACCAGCGACCAGGTCGATCTTCTCGTCCTCATCACCGTCGGGGCCTTCGCCGCGCTCGATGATCTGGATGCCGTCGATCTCGTCCTTCTCGTCCTTCTTTTGAATCAGACCCATATCGGTTACTCCTTGTTAGGAAACATAGTCCTCAATAGAATACGCCCGACGAGGCGCCGGGCGTATTGATTCTTAGGTTGTACGCAAACACTTAAGTACTATTTAGGCGATTGCAGCGTGCATACCTTAGGCCAGGTGCGCGATAACGGCATCGGCAAAGGCCTGCGTGCCCACAGCGCCCTCGACGGAGCCGGTCTGGGCACGACGCACGTCACCGGTAACCTGCTTGCCCTCGTCGAGCGTGGCAGATACGGCGGCACGCATGCGATTGGCAGCATCGTTCTCGCCCAGGTGGTCGAGCATCACTGCAGCATAGATGATCTCGGCCGTGGGGTTGGCGATATCCTGGCCAGCGATATCGGGTGCCGAACCGTGCGTTGCCTCAAAAATGGCACAGTCGGCACCGATGTTGGAGCCGGGCGCCATGCCAAGACCGCCCACCAGGCCGGCGCACAGGTCGCTCACGATGTCGCCGTACAGGTTTGGCAGCACCAGGACATCGAAGTCGTTGGGGTTCTGGACCAGGCCCATGCAGGTGGCGTCGACGATCTTGTCGTTGAACTCAATGTCGGGATAGTTGGCGGCCACCTCGCGCGCAACGCGCAGGAACAGGCCGTCGGTCGCCTTCATGATATTGGCCTTGTGCACGGCCGTCACCTTTTTGCGGCCGCAGCGGCGGGCATACTCAAAGGCGTACTCCACAATACGGCGGCTCTTGGCGATAGAGATGGGCTTGATCGAGATGGCGGAATCGGCGGCAAAGGTCTTCTGACCCGAGCGCTCGACAAGCTGTGAGAGCTCCTCGACCTCGGCTGCGCCCTCGTCGAACTCGATGCCGGCATAGAGGTCCTCGGTGTTCTCGCGCACGATGACCAGATCGACGTCGCGGAAGCGCGAGCCATCGCCCGGCTGCGACAGGCAGGGGCGCACGCAGGCGTACAGGTCAAAATGCTTGCGCAGGGCCACGTTAACGCTGCGGAAACCCGTGCCGACCGGCGTGGTGATGGGACCCTTGATAGCAACTTTGGTCTCGGCGACCGCATCGAGCACGTGCTGGGGCAGCGGCGTGCCAAACTCGTCCATAACGCCGGCACCGGCCTCCTGGACGTTCCAATTGATCTGGACACCGGCGGCCTCGACCACGCGGCGCATGGCCTGCGTAATCTCGGGACCGATACCGTCACCGGGAATCAGGACTACATCGTGCGCCATAATCTGTTACTCCTCGTCTTCGGCGGCCTCAGATTTTTTAACGCTAGCACGCTTCTTCTTTTTGGAGAGATCCAGGCCAAAACGTTTAACAAGCATTTCGCAAATCTCGCTCGAACGGGCCTTGAGATAGCTGCCCTTGCCGTTCTCGGCATCGAACTTAAGGCGCAGCGCAAGCTTCTCGGCAACCTCGGCATCGATCTCGCCCTGGCAAAACTCGTACAGGCAACCGAGCATATCGCGATACTCAAGGTCGCCGTGGTAGCACTGGATGGCCTCGTCCAGGATCGGCCAAGCCTCGCGCGAACGCTCGACACTCGTGGCACCCCACACGCACAGCAGGCGGAAGGCGGCATAGCGCAGCGTGGAGGAGATCTCGTCGAACAGCGCGGTCTCGGCACCCTCAAAGGCGTCCTCCATCTGCTCGGGGCAGGTGGTGGCGAGTGCCGCCAAGGCATCGAGGGCCTCCCAGCGGGTCTGCGCCTCGGGGCGATCGAGCGCCTCGATCAGCGCGGGCACGCAGGGCACGACGCGCTGCGGATCGCGCTCGGCAAGCAGGTGCAGCACGCGGGCGGCAAACTGGCGGATACGGCGTGTGGGGCAGCCGAGCTCCTGGACCAGGCGGTCGACGGCGTTCTCGTTCTCCTCTGCCAGCTGAAGCTGTGCCAGCTCCTCGTCGGTGAGCTGTTCGTCTTTGTTTTCTGCCATAGTTACCTCTTCTTACTATTTATTTCTTAGCGTGCTTGCCAGCACCCTTGCTGTCATCGGTGACCGAGATGAGCTGTCGGTCTGCCGCACCATTGTGACGCGCGCGGCGGCGCTCCTCGGCGTCGCCCGCATCGGCGGCGGCGCGATGGGCCTTGTTGACATTAAAGACCTCGTCGTGCTTGCGCCACGGGCCAACGGACTCGCCAAAGCTCATCTTAAGACCGGCGATAAAACCGCCGAGCCAGCCGATCGGCGCAAACTGCACCAGCGGGAACAGCGAAAACACCCAGGTCAGTAGGACAACCGCCGCCGCGCCTGCAAAATTGGCGATCCAGTAGTCGCGCTTGGTGATCACGCGCTTTTCGCAGGCCCACTGGCCGCACAAAAAGCCAATGTAGATCGCAAAGATAAAGAGCACCAACGCGAGCACCACGAACGTCCAGCTCATGGGCACTACTCCCCGTGATGGTGGCCGCAGCAGCACTCGTGGCCGTCATCGTGACCGTGACCGCCGCAGCACTCGTGGTCCTCGCCGTGATGGTGGCCACAACCGCACTCGTGGTCGTCGCCGTGCTCGTCGCAACCGCAGCCGTCCTCGTGAGCACCATGCTCCTCAGGACGATACTGCGACCAGTCCAGACCGGCGGCGATGGCGTCGGCCTCCTCCTTGTAGAGGACCGTGATGGCCTGGGTGCCCAGCTTGGCGCCACCGATGGCGTCGAGCATGTCGTAAAGCGTAAAGGCGACGTCAGCGCCGGGCAGCGCGAGCTCGCGGTCATCGGCGTAGGCGAGCGCCAGACGCAGGTCCTTAATGAAGTGCTCGACCATAAAGCCGGGCTTGTAGTCGCCGTCGAGCGCCTTGGGCGCCAGGCTCTCCATGGCGCCGGACTTACCGGTGCCGCCCAGAATCATCTGACGGGTCTTCTCAAGATCAAGGCCGCTCAGCTCGGCAAACGCCAGCGCGTCTGCCATGCCGACCATGCAGGCGCCCAGCGACACCTGGTTGGCGAGCTTGGCAGCCTGGCCCTTGCCGGCGCCATCGAAGCAGCAGATGGTTGCCGCAAAGGTGGAAAGGATGTCGCGGACCGGCGCGATGTCGTTCTCGGTGGCGCCCACGATAGCCGTGAGCGTGCCGGCGATGGCACCCGACTCGCCGCCGGTGACGGGGCAGTCAAACGCCATGCGGCCGGAGACCTGGGCGGCCTCGGCAATATCGCGCGCCAGCTCGGGCGAGCTCGTGGTAAGGTCGATCAGGACCGCACCGGGCTTAGTGCACGCGAGCAGACCGTCACCCGCCAGGTAGAGCTCCTCGACCTCGGAGGGATAGCCCACCATGGTAAAGACGACGTCGGCGTTCGCCGCGGCATCTGCCGGCGTATCGGCCCAGACGGCACCGCGCTCAACGAGCGCTGCGGCCTTGGACTTGGTGCGGTTGTTGACCGTGACGGGATAGCCAGCGTCCAGAATGTGGCCGGCAATGGGGGCACCCATAATTCCGGTGCCGATAAATGCGACAGAGAGCTTGTTTGCCATGAAACCTTTCCTTTTGGGTTGGGTGTTATTACCAGGTTGAATACTCGGTGCCAGCGTTTGGGCTGTGAGTCGAGGGCGATTACGGACGCATCGCTTGCCTACTGGCCGCGCACGCGGCGGGCGATGCGGTCGGAAAGCGACGCCTTGTCGGCGCGGTTCTTACCCCAAAACGCGCAGGCCACCATGCCGGGGCCCACATGCGAGCCGATGGTGGGGCCCACGGAGCTGCGAATGATCGTGACGTCGGCGCAGCCCTCCTCCTTGCGGATGGCGGCTTCGAGCCAGTCGCCGTCCTTCTCGGCATCGGCCGTCATGATGGCGATGGGCATGGTGCGATCGGGCACGTAGTTCTCGCGGAACGACTTGAGGATGGACTTGAGCGCCTTCTTGCGGCCGCGGTTGACGCCGATCAGCGACAGCGAGCCGGCCAGGTCGTAGGAGAGCTCGGGCTTGACATCGAGCTTTGCCGTGAGCTGCGCCGCCGCGGGCGGAATGCGGCCGCCGGCAGCCAGCGCGTCAAAGCTCTCGAGCGTAAAGTAGCCGTGGACGTAGGTCTTTGCCTCGTTTGCCCAATCGACCAGCTGCTTGGCGGTCAGTCCCGCCGAACGCTGGCGCACGGCCTCGAGCGCCAAGAGCGCGCCGGTCGCGCAGGGCAGAGCGTTGTCGACCACGTACAGCTCAAAATCGGGATACTCGGCGCGCACGGCGTCCGCCGCCTGGCACGCGGAGTTGTAGCTCGATGACAGCGCCGAGGTAAAGCACAGGTAGACCGTGGGCGTACCTTCTTTGGCACACTCGGTAAAGAACTCGATATAGCGACCGAGCGACACGGCGGAGGTAGACACGCGAGCGCCGGCGCGCATGCGGTCGTAGAACTCTTTGGGCGTGATGCTCGACCAGATATCGTCCGTGCGCTCTTCGCCATCGATAATGAAGGGGAAACCCAGGATATCGACATCGAGGTTCGCAGCGACCTCGGGGCTAAAGTCGCAGCAGGTATCGACGACGATGCGGCAACGGTCCGAATGACCGGCGGATGCGGCCTTGTCCATCAAAGCGACTCCTTACGTAAAAAGGCGGCCACCCGCATGGGATGGCCGCCAACCGTTAACTCATGCAAGTTAACGTATTTTACTCGTCAAGTGTTTCGATGCGGGGCTTGATGATGCCATATCCACCATTCTTACGGTGATACACCACATTGATGAGGCCAGTCGTCGCGTTCTCGAACACGTAGAAGTCGTGGCCGAGCAGATCGGTCTGCACCAGCGCCTGCTCCTCAGTCATCGGGGTGACATCGATGACTTTCTCGCGGACGAGCAGGTCGTCCTCCTCCTCGGGCAGCAGCAGGTCGGCCAGATCCTCGACGCGCTCGACCGGCGCGACATCCGCGGCGCTGGCACCGCCCTGGCGGTTGTCCACGACCTTAGTCTTGAACTTACGCAGCTGGCGGGTGACCTTATCGGCGGAGAGGTCGATGGCGGCGTACATATCTGCACCGTGCTCGGCAACGCGAATCACCGAACCGCGGGCACGAACCGTAACCTCGACGATTGCCGGGTTGGGGTTCGAGGGGTTCTTCTCATAGCGAAGTACAACGTCGACCGTCATGGGCTCGATATCGAAAACCTTGAGCGCCTCGCCGATCTTCTCATCCACATGCGCACGCAGAGCATCGGTTACCGTCGTCTTGCGTCCAGAAACCTTGATATCCATACGTGGCTCCAATCTGCCTCGGGGACTTACTGTACTGGCTATGTACCCATTGCCGTGCATTTAATCACGCGGATTCCCAAAGACCCGAATAACGATTGCTTGATACCGCATACCGAAGTCTCGCACTTTTCTGTGGCAAAGTGCGCTATAGGAGGGAGCCGGCGACTTTGTATTTGGTCCCGAAAATTGGCTTTGACCTGCTGGTTTTATAGAGATGAAAAAGCCGGGCTCCCCTATTGGGGAAGCCCGGCAGTGCGTGTTGAAACCGTGAAGGGGCATCTCTCCTAGCGCATAGGAGACACCACCCCTAGCAATAACTAGCTATTAAGCTTGTTAATGTCGTCGTCGGTGATGGTGTCTTCCTGGCTGGACGATTTGTCTTCGGAGGATGCGGTCTCATTGTTGGAATCGGAGGACTCGCTGCCGGAGGATGTGGTCTCGCTGGACTCAGAGTCGCCCGGCTGCACGTTAGCGCCCGAAACCGTCTTAGTGGTGAGGTCGTAGGGCATCGTGCCGTACCAGACGCAGTGGACCGCCTCGAGCGTGCCGTCGGCCGTAATACCGTCGAGGGCATCGCTCACGGCACGACACAGTTCGTCATTGGACGAAAGGCCTGCAACACCAAGCGTCGAGGGCGCCTCGAGCGCACCGACATAGGAGATCTCGCTCATCAGTCGCGCAAGGTAACCGCCAGCCGTGGAGTCGCAGATCACATAGTCGACCTCGCCGGACTCGAGCGCCTCAAAGCACTCGTTGATGTTGGAGTAAGTCTTTTGGTTGGCGGTGATGCTCTGCTTAGCAAGCGCCTCCTGCGAGGCCGAGGACATCTGGATACCCAGAGTAGACGTGTTAAGGGTATCGGTGGAAACGCTCAGCGACCCACCATCGCTGGTTTTACCGAACACGGAAGCGGCATCGTACAGGCACGTGCCGAGCGAGCTAACGTCCCCATCCGTGGAGTTGATCTCGCCGATAAAGATATCAGCCTTTTTGTCACCGAGCGCGGAACCTGCCGAGGACGCATCGACAAAGGCGACCTTAAGGCCCATGCGGCTTGCGAGGGCGCGGGCAGCGTCGACTGCATACCCCGTGAGCTCGCCGTCAGCGCCCTGCATGGCCTGCGGCGCATCGGAGGTATCGAGGGCAACCGTCAGGGTACCGGGGGTGACCAGGGCATCATCCGACACCGCGGGCGTGACGGTCTCGTACTCGATCTGGTCGATCGTGGGAGTCGTGAACGTAGACAGCGGGTTGAACGCGCATCCGCTCAGGCCCAAAACGGCGATGACCGCTGCGGTCCCAGCACCTAACCGAGCCGCGTGCATCAAGCTGCCCCTCACCATGTCCACTACCCTGCCTTCTGTGTCGTATACGATCCGTGCGTTGCGCGGAATATCAGATTGTTCCCACCAGCTGACCTGGTATTTGACCCCACACTTGCGCACCGGGGTGTTTGCTCGGGAGGCCGCAGCCACCTTCACGACTGGCCCGCTCGCCCGCGAGGCGGTATTGCCCCAAAGAAAGTAGAACGGACGGTGCGGCTTACATCTAGGACGCGCCATGATCGCGCCGCGCGCACGCGGTCGCTTACGTGGATCCCTTTGACCGCGTCTGTCTTGGACTAGGACGGGCATTTCGTCCGTCCGCAACCACAGCCTGGTAGGAACGTAGCGCATTATAGCTAAGTTCAAGCTAAAGTTTAAGGTTAGGGGCGTCATTCGCATCGCGAGTACAGATTTCGCAGGTCAGGACGGGCCGCACGCGCCATCTTCACTGCCACAAAACCACCCCTACCAAACGCGTGCGATAGCGAGACCATCGACTGCCGCGGCGCCGGCACGCTTGAGCTCCGCCGAGGCCGCTGCCATGGTCGCGCCCGTGGTAATGACATCGTCGACGAGCAGCAGGCGGCGGCCGCGCACATCCTCGACCGTCTCGTACATACCCCGAGCGTGTTCCCGGCGCTCATCGCGACCGAGCTCGCGCTGGTCACCATGGCCGTACTTAACGAGGGCGTCGAGCAGCGGCACGCCCGAAAGATCGCAAAACGAACGCGCGATTGCTTCCATATGGTCGAACCCACGCCGCCGAAACGCCGCCGCAGTCGCGGGCACAAATACCACCGCGTCGGCGCCGGACAGCACACCGCCTAAGCGATCGGGGGCTGCCGCCTGGGCATGCAAGGCAGTGTCGTAGAGTAGCTCCGCCAGATACGGTGCCAGGCGGCGCTCGCCCGCATCCTTGTACGCCCTGATGATGCGCGGCAGCGGATGTGCGTAGACGGCACACGTCAGGCAGCGATCGAGCGCCTCGGCCATTGCCGAAGACGTGCCCTCGACCGAACACTCGGTGCACAGCAAATCCCCAAACGGGGCGCCACATCGGATGCAGCTATGGCACGGATCGATGAGCGCGAGCGATGCCAGACAATCCTGGCAGATCAACGCACCGGAACGCTCGCAGCCAGCGCATCGCGTGGGCGACAACGCCTCGAGCGCCTCGTACGTCGCGCGCTCGGCAAACGGTAGCAATTCGTCCGCAAACGGTAGGACGCCTGCCCCCTGCAAGCGAGTCAATACGTTCAGATGTCTCTTCATGACACAACCCTCCCTACGCGAAGGCGAAGGGAGGGTTGTCGGTGTAGAGCCATGATACCCAAAGGTGCTGGGGTCAGGCGGGTTACATCCGCTTACGGACGTTATTCGCCGGCGGGCGGTTGTGGTGCGGACGAAGACGGGGTCGAGCCCTCGCCACCATCCTGGCGCGGCTTGCGGGAACGGCGACGGCGACGGCGCTTTTGACCCTGGTCGGCCGAGCCCTCGCCACCGCGATCCTCGCACGGCTCGCGCTCGTCGCGAGCGGCGCCACGCGAAGCCTTGGCAGCCGCTCCCCCGCCATCTCCGGGACGACGGCGCGTGACCTTGACCTCGCCATCCGAGACCTGATCGGCCACGGAGGGCACTGAGGGCTTCTGTTGCGCGCCCGAGGAATGGCGACGTCGCGGACGCGGCGCGCGCTCCTCCTCGCCACGTGACTTGCCGCCCTTGTCGGCAGGCGCATCGGAGGCCGAGGCGCCCTTGGAAGCGGCACCAGCCTCGCGAGCAGCTGCGGCGCGGAAGGCGTCCTCGCGCTCCTCGCTCGACAGATGACGGCGGCGACGTCGTGTGGGGTTCATGCCACCGCCGCGATTCTGCTGCTGGGGTTGCTGAACCTCGCGCTCGCGAGAGGCGTTCTTGCCCGCGGCTGCAGCCTCGGTAGCATCGCCCGAGCCCGCGCGCTTGCGACGACGACGGCTACCGGCGGCCTCCTCGGCCTCGGGTGTCTCGGCCTTACCACGGCCCTTTCCGCGGCCACGGCCCTCGCCCTGGCTCTGAGCAGCGCGGGCATCGGAATCGGCATCGCGACGACGGCGCTTGGGCATCGACGTGCCGGCAAGACGGTCGGCGCTCGACAGGCCATCGCCCACGTCGACGCCGTTCTCGCGGTCGAGCTCCATGAGCGCCAGGCGCATCTCGGGCGACTCGATGCGCTCGAGCACGTCACGCGTCACGCAGTCGGGGCGGCAATTGCAGCCCTGCTCGGCAGCCTTCTTTTTGCAGCCCTCCGAGCACGTCATATCGGCTAGGTTGACCTTAAAAACCTTGCCGTTCTCCAGGCGCAGCACCAGCTGCTCACGCGGCGTGTCATATTCCTGAATACGCGCCTTGCCGAGCGGCGTATCGATGAGCGTTTTCTTTTTGGGCGCACGGCTCTTAAAGTCCTTGTACGCCTCGAACTCATAACGCAGGCAGCACATCAGGCGGCCGCACACGCCGCTGATCTTGGACGAGTTGAGCGGCAGGTCCTGCTCTTTTGCCATGCGAATCGAGACGGGTTCAAACTGTCCGCCAAAGCGCGTGCAGCAGAGCTCCTGTCCGCACTGGGCGTAGCCACCCACCAGGCGGGTCTCGTCGCGCACGCCGATCTGGCGCATGTCGACGCGAATGTGCAGCGTCGAGGACAGGTCCTTGACGAGCTGGCGAAAATCGACGCGCTCCTCGGCCGCAAAGTAGAACACGGCCTTCTCGCCGCCAAACAGGTACTCGACGCCCACCGGCTTCATCTCGAGGTCGAGCTCTTTGACCAGACGGCGGAAATCAACCATCGCCTCGTCGCCTTGGATGGCCAAGTCGTCGGCAAGCTGCAGGTCGATGTCGCTCGCCACGCGCAGCACGGGCTTGAGCGGCTGACCGATCTCATCTTGCGGCACCTCGAAGGGATCGGCCGTGACCAGGCCGATCTCGGTTCCGCGCTCGGTGGAGCAAATAGCGTAATCTGCCTCGAGGATATCCAGATCCTGCGGATCGAACCACAGGTCGCGCGAGGCGTAGGTAAACTTAACGGGTACGACTAACGGCATTTCAGTGCCTTCCTGATATCGAACAGCATGACCTCGATGGCCAGCTGGGGAGTAACGTTTCTGGCGATGTTGCGCTCGGCGGTCGCGACTGCCTCGAGCGCCCGGGTGGCACCCGCAACATTGGTCGCGGCGGCAAGCCGACCGATCGTGTCGCGCACGTCTTCGTTCACCACGTCGGCTGCCTCGTCCTGAAGCGTCAGCAGCACGTCGCGCATGAGCGTCCGCGCGCTCGCCAGCGCTTCCATGATACCCGAACGCTCGCGCGCGTTGAGTTCGCGCTTGTTGCGGTCCTCAAGCTGCTTCAATGCTCCACGCGACAGGTAATCGGCGTTTTGCTCGAGCACCTTTTCCTGCGTGGACTTGACCTCGGCAAGCGGCGCCTTGACGGCGACGATGAGCGACTTGGCGCGACTGAGCACGTCGGCCTCGTCGGCGGCAATGAGTGAGTCGATGGCACGGACCATCTGACGGCGGGCGTCCTGGCGCTCGGCGCTCTTAAGAAACTCGATGCCGCGTGTGGGGCTTCCCGCCACGGCGACCGCCATGCGGCAACGCGCAGGGTCCTGACCGGTGGCGCGGCTCACGGCCTGCGCGGCGACGGCGGGCGATACCAGCCGAAACGGCACACACTGGCAACGACTCACGATAGTGGGCAGCATCACGTCGGCCGAGGTGCCCAGCAAGATAAACATAACGCCCTCGGGCGGCTCCTCGAGCGTTTTGAGCAGTGCGTTGGCGGTGTTGGCACGCAGTTGCTCGGCACGGTCGATGATGTAGACCTTGGCCTTGGCACGGATGGGCGCCAGTGGCACGTCATCGAGCAGCTCGCGGGTCTGGGCAATGAGGTAACCCGTGGCGCTCTCGGGCGTGTAATGGTGCACGTCGGGGTGCGTATGGCGGGCGACGCGCACGCAGCTATCGCATGAGCCGCAGCCATTCTGCTCGCACAGGAAGGCTTGGGCGAGCGCCCACGCGGCGTCGAGCTTGCCCGCGCCGGGAGCGCCCAAAAACAGGTAGGCGTGCGATGCGCGACCGCTAGCGACGGCATTGGTCAAAAAGTCACGCACGCGCTCTTGGGTGTCGAGCTTGGCCAGCAGGCTTGCCTGAGTGGGGGCCATGTTACTCGGCCTCCTTGGCAAGCGCGGCGGCGACGGCTTCCTGCGGAATGTCGAGACCGTACGCGCGAACCTGCTCGACCGTCTTCTCGAAGACTTCCTCGACGGTCGTAGTGGCGTCGATGAGCTTTACGCGGTCTGGCTCCTCGGCAGCAATTGCGCAAAACCCCTCGTAGACACGCTCCTGGAATGCCATGCCCTTAGCCTCCATGCGATCTGCCGCGCCACGGGCTGCCATGCGTAGCGCCGCCTGCTCGGGCGTGATGTGGTAGACGAGTGTGAGCGCCGGGTGCGTTCCCGCGACGGCCAGGTTGTTGGCGTCGCGCACCATCTGGCGGTCGAGCCCATCGGCAAATGCCTGGTAGCAGGTCGTGGAATCGTAGAAGCGATCGCACAGGACCACCTTGCCGGCAGCGAGGGCGGGCGCGATGACCTCGTGCACCAGCTGGGCACGCGCAGCCTCGTAGGGCAACAGCTCGCAGGTATCGCCCATCGTCGTGTTGGCAGGGTCGAGCAGCAGGGCGCGAATCTTTTCGCTGATGGCAGTGCCGCCCG
>USJQ01000009.1 GCA_900554985.1 uncultured Collinsella sp.
TGGATTTGATGATATCAATAATCTCTTGCTTGTCTGCTTTAAGAAAAGCTGATGGAGAGGTATAAGTCTCCAATAATTCGGGAGTTTGCCGAGTTCGGCTCCGGCTTCAAAATCGCCATGCGCGACCTGGAGATCCGTGGTGCCGGCTCGCTTATGGGCGCCGAGCAGCACGGCAACCTGTCGAGCGTGGGCTTTGACCTGTTTACGCAGATGCTGGGCCAGGCGGTAGCCGAGGCGCGCGGCGATGACGATGCCGGCGTGGAGGCGGCGAGCGTGGGCATTAACCTGCCGGCCGACTACTTCTTGTCCGAGGAGTACCTGCCGGCGGTGGATCAGCGCGTGCTCGTGTACCGCAGGCTCGCAGCGGCCGAGGACCTGGAGAGCATCGATGAGGTGCAGGAAGAGACCGAGGCCGCGCATGGCGAGCTGCCGTTGGCAGGACTCAACCTGTTCAATCGCGCACGAATCCGCATTCGCGGCGAGCGCCTGGGGCTCGAGAGCGTCACGCTCAGCGGCGGTCGCATCACGTTTTTGGGCGTCGACGTGCCCAAGAAGGTGGCCTTTGAGCTAAAGACCCGCTATGGCGCGGTGAACTTCCCCAAGAGCCGCAAACTGTCGGTGCCCTACAAGGCGGGCGCCGGCGCGGGCAGCGGCCTGGGTCGCGGTCTCGACGCCAACGACGGTACCGGCCCCGTGGCCGCGGCACTCATGCTGTTGCAGCAGTTGGGTGCGAGCGACGACGACTAACGGGTCGACGCTGCAAACGCCCCATTTGGGCACTCTGGTTCCATCGAAAGGAAAGCATGTTCGGATACATCTATAAGAGAGACGTCGTCATGATCGCGGTTGTCCTGTGTCCTTGTCTGGGCGTGGGCACTTTGCTCGACTATCAGATTTCGAGCGCGCTGTTCAACATCGGCAGCATGTACGGTCGCTTTGTCGAGGCGGCCGGCGAGCTGCCGTTCGAGCTGACGGCGAGCATCGCGGGCGTTATGCTCGTGCGCTCGGCACGCCCCGATTCCAGGGGGAGCAAATGGCTCGCTGCGCTGGGCGTTTTGATCAACGTGGGTCTGGTCGGCTACGAGATTATCGGATCGCTGCGCGTCGGCGGCAAGCTCATCGCGTTTCAGCTGGTGCTGACGTTTGTGCTGGTCATTGCGGTTAACGTTATTGCCTATCGCCTTACGCGCGACACCGCGCCCGACGAGCTCACGCGCTGGGCGTTGATGGTACTTGCCGTGTGGGTCGCTCAGGCCATTATCCTCAACGTGATCGTCAAGCCGCTGTGGTCGCGCCCGCGCATGCGCGTGATCGAGGTCACGCCGGGGCTCAATTTTCAGCCGTGGTGGGTAATCGGCAATCCCGACAAGTGGACCTATATCGCCGCCGGCGTGATCAAGGACGGGTTCAAGTCGTTCGCGAGCGGGCACACCGCGCATGCGGCGATCGGCCTTATGCTCGCCGGGCTTCCCGCGGCAGCCTTTAAGGAAAAACCTTCGCGTCGCCGCGTGATCTTTTGGGCGGCGGCTGTGGTTGCGGCGCTCGTCGCCTTTGGCCGTATCGTGATCGGAGCTCACTTTTTGAGCGACGTGAGCTGCGGCTTTGCCCTGGTGTTGGCGCTTGAGTGCCTTGCCGCGCGCGTTGCCTATCCCAACGGCGTACAATAGCCCCGTTTGAATCATTGGGCCCGTGCCCGGCTAGAGAGGATTGCCATGCTCGCGTTTAACAACGACTATTCCCACGGCGCACATCCGGCAGTGCTGCAGGCGCTCGTCGACACCAACATGGAGCCGCAGCCCGGCTACGGTACCGATGCGCACACCGAGCGTGCCAAGCAGCTTATCCGCGAGGTCTGTCAGGCGCCCGACGCCGACGTGTTTTTTCTAGTGGGCGGCACGCAGGCCAACGCGACGGTGATCGACATGCTGCTCGCGCCGTACGAGGGCGTCGTTGCTGCTGAGACTGGCCACGTCGCCTGCCATGAGGCGGGCGCTATCGAGTTTGGCGGCCACAAGGTGCTCACCATCCCCGGCTACGAGGGCAAGATGCACGCCGAGGACCTCGAGAGCTATATCCAGGTGTTCTACGAAAACGAGAGCTACGAGCACACGGTGTTCCCGGGCGCCGTGTACGTGAGCCTATCGACCGAGTACGGCACGCTGTACTCCAAGGCCGAGCTCGCGGCGATTCACGCAGTGTGCCAGAAGCGCGAGATTCCGCTGTTTGTGGATGGCGCCCGCCTGGCCTATGCGCTGGCGGCCGATGAGTGCGACATTACCCTGCCCGAGCTGGCGCAGCTATGCGACGTGTTCTACATCGGCGGCACCAAGTGCGGCGCGCTCTGCGGCGAGGCTGTGGTGTTCTGCGGCATGCACGCTCCGGCGCATCCCATTCCGCGTATTAAGCAGCATGGCGCACTGCTTGCCAAGGGCCGCCTGACGGGCGTGCAGTTTGAGGCTCTTTTTACCGATGGCCTGTATTTTGAGATTGGTCGCCAGGCGATTGAGACCGCTCAGGCGCTGCGTCGCGTGCTGCACGAGCGCGGCTACCAGTTCTTCTTGGAGACGCCCACGAACCAGCAGTTTGTGATTCTGCCCAACGAGGACATGGCTCGCATTCGCGAGCATGCCTCGATCGAGTACTGGGAAAAGTACGACGAGGCCCACACCGTGGTGCGCTTTTGCACCAGCTGGGCCACGACACAGGAGGACATCGACGCGCTGGTGGCTGTCCTGTAGCCTGATGTAATGACGAGGGGCCGCCTTGCGCTGGGTTTGGCGCAGGGTGGCCTTTGCTTTTGGGGAGAAGGGTTGTATGACCGAGATGTCCGAGCCGACGATTCGCCTGGCGACGCCCGAAGACGCGCCGGCGTTGCTTGCCATCTATGAGCCGTATGTGCGCCAGACGGCGATTACCTGCGAATACGAGGTGCCGAGCGTTGAGGAGTTCGCCGGGCGTATCGAGCGCACGCTCAAGCGCTATCCGTATCTGGTGATGGAGCTGGACGGGCGTCCGGTAGGCTATGCCTATGTGAGTCCGCTTAACAGCCGCGAGGAATACGACTGGTCGGTCGAGACATCGATCTACCTGGCGCGCGACGTGCGCCACGGCGGGCTGGGCCGCAAGCTGCACGATGCGCTCAAGCAATGTCTGGTCGCGATGGGCATCACCAACATGTGCGCGCTCATCGCCGTGCCGCACGACAAGGACGACGAGTACCTGACGCACAACAGCCAGGACTTCCATGCCCATATGGGGTATCGCCTGGTGGGTGCCTTCGACCGCTGCGCCCAAAAGTTCGGTCGCTGGTACGACATGTGTTGGATGGAGCTGGTCCTGGCCGAGCGCGTCCCTAACCAACCCAAACCAACCTGGTTCCCCGACCTCCTCGCCTAAAACCACCACAAAGGGGACAGGCACCTTTGTGGTGGTTTTGGTGTTGGTTAGCCGATGGGCTCGGTGTATTTGGCACGGTCGGTGCGTTGGATGCGCTTGGAGACATGGAGCGGGCGGCCGTCGGTGTCGTAGACGTAGTCGGTGATTAGGATCAGCGCCTGCCCGCGCTCAACGTTGAGCAAAAACGCCTCGTTTTGCGAGGCATAGCACACCTCAAAGGTCTTATGTCCCTGTGCTGGCGCTCGATGGAATTCTTGGCGCAGCGTCGCGTAGAGCGAACCGTTGATATCGCGATCGATGAGCGTCTCGAAGCTTGGCGGCAGGTAGGTGGTCTCCAGGCACAGCGGCACGTCGTCCAGGTAGCGCAGGCGGACAAGTTTGACGAGCTTGCTGCCCACGGCGGCGTCAAAGAACTTAGCCATGCTGCCGGCCGCCTTGGCAAAGCCCGAGTCCACGGTGCGCGTGGTGGGCTTCATGCCCTGGCCTTCGACCTGCTTGGTATAGCTCGAAAACACCAGGTTGTTCTCGTGGAGCGCCGGCGTGTCGGCCACAAAGGCGCCACGCCCGCGCTCGGTGCGCACCAGACCCTCGTCAACGAGCACCTTAAGGGCGTGGCGTACGGTGCTGCGCGACAGCTCCGATTCGTCCATGAGTTCCATCTCGGACGGCAGCTTGTCTCCGCGCGCGTAGGTGCCGGAGGCGATGCGGTCGCGCAGCATGCCCGCCAAGCGCTCGTATTGGGTCAGTCTCTTTTTAGATGAAGCGTTCATGCGATCAACCTGTATCTAACCTGTATGCGTATCTAATCAAGCATGTATTCAATACAACAACAAAACCGCTGGTAGCAAGTTATCGAAAACCGTATCAGCGAATTTTCTAAGACAAATATAGCATACAACTAGTCGACATAACCAAAACATGTATGTAACTTGTATGCCATCGAGAGCATCAAACGAGAAGAAAGGCTGATGCACGATGACTACTCAGGAACAGGTTAAGGACGTCGTCTCCCAGGTTTTGGCTGACAAAGCTGACAAGGGTGGCATCAAGCGCGTCGTGTGGATTGGCGCCGGCGGATCCAACGGCGGTAACTATCCTGCCCAGTACTTTATGGAGCACGAGGCCACGCAGGTCGTGAGCTCCAGCTACACCAGCAACGAGTTCGTGCACGCCACCCCGGCCTACGTCAACGAGAACACTCTGGCCGTCGTCGTGTCCATGCGCGGCACCAAGGAGACCATCGTCGCCGCCCAGGTCGCCAAGGACCACGGCGCCAGCACCATCGCCATCTATGTTGACGAGTCCGGTCTCACCGAGGTCTGCGACTACAAGATCCAGTACGACAGCCTGGCCGTCGACGAGTCCTGCATGGGCCGTACCAACTCCGCCGTCGTGACCATGATCGCCATGGAGCTCACGCAGCAGACCGAGGGCTATGCCGAGTACGAGACCGCCATGGCCGCCTTCGACCTGATCGATCCCATCTATCGCAAGGCCGTCGAGTACACCCGTCCGCTCGCTGCCAAGTGGGCCGAGCAGAACGCCGACAAGCCCTGCATCAACGTCATGGCTCAGGGCCCGCTTTTTGGTGCCGCCTACGTCTTTAGCATCTGCAACGTGCAGGAGATGCTGCAGATCGACTCCTGCACCATCAACACCTGCGACTTCTTCCACGGCCCCTTCGAGATCCTGGACAAGCGCACCTCGCTGTTCCAGCTCATCAGCGTCGGCCGCAGCCGCTGCAACGACGAGCGCGGCATCCGCTTCGTCAACCAGTACGGTGGCGAGCGCGTCTATCAGCTCGACGCCAAGGAGCTCGGCCTCAACGACATCAAGGACAGCGTGAGCGAGTACTTCAACCACCTGATCTTTGCCCCGATCCTCAACAACGTGTACATGCGTGCACTCTCTGCAGTCACCCACAAGGACTACATGACGCGTCGCTACATGTGGAAGCTTGAGTATTAGTTACGCGGTTTTACCAAACCGCGTAACGGCTCGACGCTGCGCGGTCCGCATTTGGGCAATCTGACGTTCAACTTCAAGGGCGCGACCAGAAGGTCAGCGCCCTTTCGTTTCACGTCACCTTGTCTCAAATGCAGCCCGCTCGCTGACGTTGCCAATACATCGGCGTTGCCTTGGCCGTCAATAGTCATTGGGGACGTTCTTAAATGACGACCACTCATTGGGGACAGACTTAAATGAGTAGTCGTTGGGGACGTTCTTAAACGGCTAGTCATTTAAGAGCGTCCCCAACGACTACATTCCACGAGAGTGGATAATCTCCCACTTTTGGTTCGTATTCGGCCTCAAAACGGGAGATTATCCGCTCTCGTCTCGCCGAGGAGCTATTGGTGCATTGGCAATTCTGCGCCTCCGGTGCTCGACAGCCGTCTCTTTTATGTTTCCTTTAGCTGTCGCTGCCTAGGATGGGGGTTAGTCGATAGGAAGGGAGCACCGGGATGGACGATGCGAGCGAGCGCGCGATCGAAGAGGACATGCTCGATCAGTTCAATTACTTTGATGATGAGGACGAGGAGCTGATCGACCGTCGCGAGCCAGCGCCGCTTGATTCCTTTGATCTGGTCGATGAAGAGGCTGATGAGGTTGAGGATGAATCGACAGAGCCCCCACAGCCTACGCGCCTTGACTCGCTGCTTTCGACAGCCCCCACGCACCACGGTGTCCGTGCCGGCGCGCTCCATATGAAAACTGACTGGCGCCAGATCGTGACCGCGGGCGATGAGCTTGCCGTTGATGCGCCACTTACCGACAAATCATCCATCATCTGCCGCACCGGTATGCTTATGCTCGCGAGCGGAACGGGTGCCTGGCGTGTACGCGATACCATGAATCGCGTCGCCGCCGTACTCGGTGTCACCATCCATGTTGACTTAAGTCTCCTGTCGTTTGAGTGCACCTGCATCGAAGGCGGCCACTGCTTTAACGAGGTTGTCAGCCTGCCCACAACGGGCGTCAATACCCATCGCATTTGGATGATGGAGAGCTTCCTAAAGGAAATCGAGACATATGGCCGCCATTTTACCGTGCATGAGTATCACGAGATGCTCAAGACCGTTGAGAGTTCAAAACCTGATTACACTCCCTGGCAACAGGGTCTTGCGGCGGCCTGCGCCTGTGGCGCATTTGTCTTTTTGCTCGGCGGCGGCCCCATTGAGATGGCCTGCGCGTTCGTGGGCGCGGGTGTCGGCAACTTTGCCCGCTCTCATATCCTCAAGCAGGGCTTGGGCCAGTTTAGCGCTTTGACGATTGGCGTCGCGCTGGCCTGCATCTCGTATTTGCTGGCGTTGCTCGGCCTTGGCCAGGTCATTCCGGGGGCAATGTCGCACCAAGAAGGTTATATCGGCGCCATGCTCTTTGTGATTCCCGGCTTTCCCCTCATTACGGCAGGCCTCGACATCGCAAAGCTCGATATGCGAAGCGGCATCGAGCGTCTTTCGTATGCTGTGTCAATTATTGTGATGGCGACCCTCGTAGGCTGGATGGTTGCCGAATGTGTGGGGCTGGCGCCGGATGACTTTGCCCCGCTCGGGCTCTCACCGTTGGCTCTTACACTCTTGCGTGTGGTGATGAGCTTTGTCGGAGTATTTGGCTTCTCGGTTATGTTCAACAGTCCGATAAAGATGGCCGCGGCGGCAGGGCTCATCGGCGCCGTGTCTAATACCTTGCGCCTTACGCTCGTCGATGCGCCGACGCTGCTTCCCTTCTTGGGCCTGAGTGCAGGCATGCCTCCCGAGGCGGCTGCGTTTACCGGCGCGCTGGTATCGGGGCTGCTCGCGAGCTTAGCCGAAATCAAGCTCACCTACCCACGCATCGCCCTCACGGTGCCGTCGATTGTCATTATGGTGCCGGGCTTGTATCTGTATCGCTCGATGTATTACATGTGCACCTTCGACACGGTCAATATGCTCGGCTGGTTTGTGCGTGCAGTGCTCATCGTGGCGTTTCTGCCCGTTGGCCTGGGCGTGGCGCGTACACTCACCGACCCTCGCTGGCGCCACACCAGCTAATTGGCGCAAGTGAAACTGATCCGCATAACATGAACGTGGATAATCTCCCGTTTTTGGCCTGTTTACGGGCTCAAAACGGGAGATTATCCACGTTCATGGAATGGGTGTCCGAAAATCCACGCTCGTTGGGCCGATGCAGACGCACCTGGCGATTCCTTTTTTGTAGACGTTGTCGCGCGGCTACGGGCAGGAAAGGTCCCAACGGTTAACATATACTCCATATGGGTAAAGAGACCAAAGCGCTGCCGCGGGGCGGCGCTTTGCGTTTGAAAAAACTAGCTCGTCTAAGAGGAACTAGCATGTTAGACCGTTTTACCGATCGCGCGCGCAAGGTCATGTCCATGGCCAAGCAAGAGGCGCTCGATCTTCATTCAAATAAGGTGGGTACCGAGCACCTGCTGCTCGCGCTTGCCAAGGAGGACGAGGGCATTGCCGCCGAGGCACTGCGTTCGCTCGACATCTCCTACGATGACATCATGGATACTCTCAAAGAGGTCCAGACCACGGTTCCCGAGCCCAGTGAGGAGACCGAGGCGGCCAAGCTCGCCTTTACGCCGCTCGTCATTAGCGTGATGGAGCGTTCGTTCCGCGTGGCGCGTGAGAACAACCAGACCTACGTGTCGACCGAGCACTTGCTGATCGGCATCGTCGAAGAGGGCAACGGCATGGCCATGGACATCCTCATGCGCTTGGGTGTGTCGTCCGCCTCCATCAAAAAGGCTATCGAGAAACTCACCGCCAAGGACCAGGACAAGAAGCGTCCGCTCGCCGGCGCCGGTGCTGGTCGTCCCGGTGCGGGCCTGCCGTTCTTTAGCGGCTCGGATGCCTCTCAGCAAAAGGGGGGTGGCACCGATACGCTTAAGCAGTTCGCGACCAACCTCACGCAGAAGGCGCGCGACGGCGAGCTCGACCCTGTAATTGGTCGCGAAAAGGAAGTCCAGCGTATGATGGAAATTCTTTCGCGCCGCACCAAGAACAACCCGCTTATCCTGGGCGACCCCGGCGTGGGCAAGACGGCCATCGTCGAGGGCCTGGCACAGCAGATCGCTGCCGGCAATGTGCCCGAGAACCTTATGAACCAGAACATCTGGACGCTTGACCTGCCGGGTCTTGTCGCGGGCGCCAAGTATCGCGGTGAGTTTGAGGAGCGCCTCAAGAACGTGATCCAGGAGGCGACCGAGGCCGACGACGTCATTCTGTTTATCGACGAGATGCACACCATCATCGGTGCCGGTTCTGCCGAGGGATCCATCGATGCAAGCTCCATGCTCAAGCCCGTGCTCGCGCGTGGTGCCTTCCAGATTATCGGCGCCACCACGGCCGAGGAATTCCGCAAGTACCTCACCAAGGACCCAGCCTTCGAGCGTCGCTTCCAGACCATCGATGTCGAGGAGCCGAGCGTCGAGGACACGGTCAAGATCCTGACTGCGCTCAAGCCGCGCTACGAGGAGCACCACCACGTGCGTTACACGCAGGGTGCCATCGAGGCCGCTGCGAACCTCTCCAACCGCTACATTCAGGATCGCTTCCTGCCCGATAAGGCCATCGACCTCATTGACGAGGCCGGTGCCCGTGCTCGCATCGCCGCGAATCGCGCACCCGAGCCGGTGCGCGAGGCCGAGCATCGCATCGAGGAACTCAAGGCTGCCGCACAGGAGGCTACCGAGAGCGACGACATGAACAAGGCCGCCGAGATCACCGAGCAGCAGAAGGCCGCCGAGATTGAACTCGCCGAAGCCAAGGCCGCCTGGACCGCCGAGCTCGACGCCAGCCCGCTCACCATCGACGTGAGTCAGATTGCCGACATCGTGTCCGTGACCTCTGGCGTGCCGGTTTCCTCGCTCACCGAGAGCGAGAGCCGTCGCCTGCTGCAGACCGAAAGCGTGCTCAAGACCCGCATTATCGGCCAGGACGAGGCCGTCGAGGCCGTCGCCAAGGCCGTGCGCCGCAGCCGTTCGCCGCTCAAGGACCCGCGTCGCCCCGGCGGCAGCTTTATCTTCCTGGGTCCCACCGGCACAGGCAAGACCGAGCTCGCCAAGACGCTCGCCGAGTACCTCTTTGGCAGCAAGGATGCGCTCATCAGCTTCGACATGTCCGAGTTCGGTAGCGAGTTCGAGGTATCCAAGCTCATCGGTAGCCCTCCGGGTTACGTTGGTCACGACGAGGGCGGCCAGCTCACTAAGGCCGTTCGTCGCCACCCGTACTCGGTCGTGCTGTTCGACGAGATCGAGAAGGCGCACCCCGATATCTTCAACATCCTGCTGCAGGTGCTGGAGGAGGGTCGTCTGACCGATAGCCAGGGCAAGACGGTCGACTTCCGCAACACCGTGATCATCATGACGTCCAACGTGGGCGCCCGCGAGATCGCGCAGGATGCGAGCGTTGGCTTTGGCACCACCGGCGAGCAGGGCCTCACCTCGAGTGAGATCAAGGGCCGTGCGATGGGCGAGCTCAAGCGCCTGTTCCGCCCCGAGCTGCTCAACCGTATCGACGACATTGTGGTGTTCCAGAAGCTCTCGGGCGAGAACCTGACCAAGATCGCGCACCTGCTGGTGGACGACCTGCGTCAGCGCCTGATTGCCAACGGCATGAACATCAAGCTCACCGATGCGGCCTATGACAAGATCGTGGCCGAGGGCACCGACCTCACCAACGGCGCGCGTCCGCTGCGCCGTGCTATCCAAAAGCTCATCGAGGATCCGCTGTCCGAGGAACTGCTGGCTGGCGAGTGGGGCGAGGGCGATACCGTCCTGTGCGACGTGGCCGATGGCAAGTTTGTCTTTAGCCACGGCACGGGCGAGATCCCGGCACCGCGTCCGGTGGGCACGCTCGGTGGCGATACCGCCCCGGCGGCACCGCACACCGGCAACGCCGCGCCCGTGAGCGGCGGCGTGACCTCGGGCCCCGGCGGCATGATGCAAGCCGGTTCCGGCGCGCTGTAGGGCGTGGCGACAATTTGATACGCGCAATCGAGGCGCTCCGGAAAGGGCGCCTCGATTTGTAGAGCTGCGGAAGTTGTGACCGTTACGCTATACGGTCCACCGTTAGCCGATGATGCAAGGGCGCTCGGCGTTTTCGACTGGTTTATGCACGCAAAGTCTGGGAATATACAAGTCGCATATCTTACTGTCTAACCAGTTGCGCCAAGGAGGCACCATGGACTACAAGATTACCGGCTACGAGCCCGCTCAGCTGTTCCATTTCTTTGAGGAGGTCAGCGCGATCCCCCGTGGGTCTGGCAACGAGAAGGGCATCAGCGATTTCCTGGTTGCGTTTGCCAAGGAGCGCGGCCTCGACGTGTATCAGGACGAGGTCTACAACGTCATCATTCGCAAGCCCGCATCTGCCGGTGCCGAGAATGCCCCGACCGTGATGCTGCAGGGCCACATCGATATGGTGTGCGACAAGTTGGGCTCCGTTGAGCACGACTTTACGACCGACGGTATCGACCTGGTCGTCAAGGACGGCGTCCTCACCGCTAACGGCACCACCCTGGGCGCCGACAACGGTATCGCCGTCGCGCTTATGCTTACCGTGCTCGACGATGATTCGATTGTCCATCCGGCCCTCGAGTGCGTATTCACCACCGACGAGGAGACTGGCCTGGTCGGCGCCGAGACACTCGACAAGTCCCAGATTAGCGCCCGCACCATGATTAACCTTGACTCCGAGGAAGAGGGCGTTGCCACCGTCAGCTGCGCCGGCGGCGTCGTCGTTACCTACACCTGCCCGATCGCGCGCGAGCACAAGACCGGTAGCGCCCTCACGCTCGACATCTCCGGCCTGCTGGGCGGTCACTCCGGCAGCGATATCAACCTGGAGCGCGGCAACGGCAACCTTATCATGGCCCGCATCATCGACCGCCTGATGGTTGCCGGTGAGCCCGCCATCGTCAGCTTCAACGGCGGCACCAAGGACAACGCCATCAATCGTGAGTGCAAGGCTGTTCTGGTCTACGCCGACCACGCTGCCGCCGAGGCCGCGGCCGAGATCGCCCGTGGCATCATCGCCGACGTTACCGCCGAGCTCGAGGTCTTCGACCCCGGCTTTACCTGCACTGTCGAGATCGCCGACAACGCCGAGGTCGAGGCCATGGACGAGAAGTCCGCGCTTGCCCTCATCCGCGCTCTGCGTCTTGCCCCCAATGGTGTGATTCGCCGCAACGTCGCCACCGACGGCTCAGTTGAGGTTTCCTCCAACATCGGCGTGGTCGCCACTTCCGATGATCAGGTCAAGATTATGCTGTCCCCGCGCTCCTCGATCACCTCGCTGCAGAACGAGTTCAAGGACCGCCTGCAGACGCTTGCCGATGTCCTGGGCTTCGACGCCAAGTTTGAGTTCGAGTATCCCGGCTGGAGCTATGCCGAGCATTCGCCGGTCCGCGACGTCTTTGTCGAGAGCTATCGCGAGCTATTTGGCTCCGAGCTGCGCATCGAGTCCATTCACGCCGGCCTTGAGTGCGGCCTGTTTGCCGAGGCCCTGCACGGCCTGGACGCCATCGCCGTGGGCCCGACGCTCTCCGATGTCCACACCCCGGACGAGAGCATGGAGCTCGCTTCTGCCGAGCGCTTCTACGAGCTGCTCATCGACGTCCTCAAGCGCCTCGCTGCGTAAAGGTTGCGCTGGCAGCAGTCCGAGCCATGTGCTGACGGATTGCAAATGACATTACGAGAGGGGGCATTCGAGCGTTTGCGACGGGTGCCCCCCCTCTTTTGTTTGAAAAATGGGAAATCGCCTGGCGCCTAGTCCATTTCTGCCCTGATGAGGTCGAGGGTGCGCTGGCAGTTTTCGCGGACGGGGCCGAGCATGTGCTCGCGCAGGTCCGCCATGCCGGGCAGGTCGGCGTATTCGTCCATGACCTCTTCCATGCAAATGGGCACCTCGTAGGCGAGGTCCATCATGGTTGCAAAGCAAAACTTTTCGGTCAGCCCGGCATCGGTGAGCGCCGCTTCCAGTGCGGGGTCGCCCATGCCGTGATAGCGGCGGATAGCATTGGGCCCGATGCGCCCCACGCGATTCTCGCCACCGATGCCCATGGCAAGGCGCGCTTTCCGCCGCATGCGTTCGTATGCCAAACCTGACGCGACATCGTACATTCGAGCCATCATGGCTGCACCGTCGTTTCCAAGGAGCAGGGAATAGTTTTTCGCATGCGCATCCGGTGCGCCGATAATGGCGTTGAAGAACAGTATCTGCGTAAACAGATACAGGTTAAGTTGATGGTGGCTCGTATTTACGAGGAGCTCTTGAATGTCGCGGGTGGTCGGGCCGCCGTCTGCCGTGTACTTTTGGGCGGGCATCACCCCAAGTGCCTGACAGAGGTCTTCTTGATGTAGGCGCCTGATCGTTCCGTCTTCGACTTTCACGCGGTCATAGCGCTCAACAATGAGGGCAGGTTCGTCCTCAAACATACGATATTCGACGTTTGCCGTTGCGATACCGGCGCGCTGGGCGCTTTTCATGCAGACAAACTCATTGAGGGCCTCGAGTTTAAATCCGATAACGCCATTTTTGAAAATATGCGTCGTGGGCGAGGAACCCATGCATTCGCACCAGCGGCCGTTTATGAACGCGAGCGCGAACTTGCCCTGGTTGCCTCCAAGTGACCAACTTTCATCTAGACCCATCCACGATGCATCGCGGTCATCTCTGATCGACTTGAGACGGAGAGCAATTTCGTGGTCGTCTATAGGGCGGTATTTGCCGGAGCGATGTAGGACGGCGTCGATATCTTCTTCGGCACAAAATTGCACGCCGCCCGGACAGTCGAGTCCGATACGGCTGAGCAACGCAACGGGATTGTTGGACCTAACGTCGAATTCGGCGGCAATCGCTTTTCGTTGGTCCTCGCTGTCGGGTAGAAGGCCAAACAGGTACGGATTCATGACCTGTTGTCCGTATGTGCGATTCGATACGGGTATGTTGGTCGATAGGGCTGGCCCGTCATAGTCATGATCGTAGGTAAAGCTGATAAGACCGTTCTCATCTTGCGCGAGCGTTCCAGCAGGCACGCCGCAAATAATGGTCCGAAGTGATGTTCTGGCCATTGGCTATTTCCCTTCGGGCATGGTTTGGCTAGATGCGTTTGCGGCAATCGAGACTCCGAGATTGGACATGGCGAAATCGGCGAAGAC
>USJQ01000010.1 GCA_900554985.1 uncultured Collinsella sp.
CGGCGCCGGCAGGCACGTCGGCAACACCGGCTGCGCGCAGCTCTTCCAAGCTCTCGAGCGTACCCTCGATGTCCTCGTGCGTCTCCTCAAATTCGGCAGCGACGCCCAGGAATTCCTGGATGTTCTCGGCGCGGCTCTCGGACTCCATGGTGCCCTCGGCGCGGAAAGCCTGCAGTAGGCCCGTCTTATCGACAATCATCTCGACAACGTCCTTGAGCTCGCCGTCCATGCGGCGACCCTCGCGCACCAGCGACACAAAGCTCGACAGGCCGTTGCGCACCTTGGCGCTAAACATGCCGGTTTCGGCACACGCGATCTCGCAAGCCTGGAAGAACGAGCAGCGGTTGGAACCGATGCCGCGGCGCGGTGTGTTGATGACGCGCTTGACGCTCATCTCGTCGGCCGGGTTCACGATCATCTTGAGGTAGGCCATGACGTCGCGAATCTCGGCGCGGTCGAAGAATCGCGTGCCGCCGACGATCTTGTAGGGCACGCCCGCGCGCAGGAACATATCTTCGAGGATACGCGACTGGGCGTTGGTGCGGTAGAACACGGCGATATCGTCGTAGCTTGTACCCTTGGCATGCAGCTTTTCGATCTCGCCGGCAATCCAGCGACCTTCGTCGCGCTCGTCGCTTGCCTGGAAAGCCTGAATCTTCTCGCCATCGCCCTCGGCCGTAAACAGGCGCTTGTCCTTGCGCTGCGAGTTGTGGCGAACAACGGCATTGGCGGCGCTCAGGATGTGACCCGTGGAGCGATAGTTCTGCTCCAACTTGACGGTCTTGCAGTTTTTAAAGTCCTGCTCAAAGTCCAGGATGTTGGTGATGTCGGCGCCACGCCAGCTATAAATGGACTGGTCGTCGTCGCCCACGACCATGAGGTTTTGGTACTTGGCGGCCAGCAGGTTGGCGATTTCGTACTGGACGTGGTTGGTGTCCTGATATTCGTCGACGCTAATGTAGCGGAAGCGCTCTTGGTACTTGTCGAGCACCTCGGGGCGGGTGCGCAGTAGCTCGAGCGTGCGCACGAGCAGGTCGTCGAAGTCCATCGCGTTGGCGGCGCGCAGGCGGCGCTCCAGCTCCAGGTAGACTTGCGCGGCCTTTTTGTCGTTGGGGCTATCGGCGCTCTTGAGCATGTCCTCGGGCCCGATCATGGCGTTTTTAGCAGAGCTGATCTTGCTGCGGATCATGTTGATGGGGAACTGCTTTTGCTCGATGCCGAGCGCCTGCATAATGTCGCGCACCATGCGCTTTGAGTCGTCGTCATCGTAGATGGTGAACTGGCCGGTGTAGCCCAACAGGTCGGCGTCCTCGCGCAGCATGCGCACGCACATAGCATGGAAGGTGCACACCCACATGCCACGGGTGCCGCTGGGAATGAGTGCCGCCAGACGCTCGCGCATCTCTGCCGCGGCCTTGTTGGTAAACGTAATGGCAAGAACCTGCCAAGGCTTAACACCCAGGTCGCCGAGCATATGTGCGATGCGGAAGGTCAAGACGCGGGTCTTGCCCGAGCCGGCGCCGGCGAGCACCAGCAACGGGCCCTCGGTGGACAGGACCGCCTCGCGCTGGGCGGGATTAAGGCTGTCGATGTCGACGAGCGGTTTGGCGGGCTTGGGCGCCGGCGCGGGAGCGTCGTAGATGTCGAGCGGAACGAGCTCGGGCTCCGGCGCAGCGGGGGCGGTGTATGCATCGAGTGGCACGGGTTCCGGCGCGGGCGGCACGGGCGCGGCAGTGTTCTTTTCCCAGGGCAGGGGCTGGGTCATGGGCGACTCCTCATCTGACGGACGGCGCGCCTGCGGGCAGCGCCATAGTTTGAGCCGTACCAGTATACCGAGCCGCGCGGACACCGACGCAAATCACACCACGACTCCGTGCGCCACCATCGGACCCACCCCATCGCCCAAAAAAGAGGGCAGCATAGACCTTTTGGTCATGCCACCCTCTTTGAATGACAAGCTGTCGCTCTGGCCGCCGCGCAGCGTCGACTAAGTTAGAGGCCGAGCATGGGCTCCAGAACGAAGAAGTATGCGAGCACTACGATGCCCAGGATGATGCGGTAAACACCGAAGCACTTAAAGTCGTGACGGCGGACGAAGCCCATGAGCCACTTGATGGCGATGAGCGAAACCACAAAGGCAACAACGCAGCCCACGCCCAAGATGGCGATCTCGTTGGTGCCGAACGTGCCGCCCTTGATGAAGTACTTGACCAGCTTGAGCGCACTCGCGCCAAACATGACAGGGATGGCCAGGAAGAACGTGAACTTAGACGCCACCGAGCGCGTGCAGCCCAAAAGCAGGCCGCCGATGATGGTAGAACCGGAGCGAGACGTACCAGGCACCAGCGAAAGCACCTGGAAGCAGCCGATACCCAGCGCAGTCTTCCAGCTGAGGTCCTCGAGCGTGGCGATGGAACCAAAGTCCAGATTCTCGTCATCGTCCTCATCCTCAGCGGTAGCCGTGGGGGGCGCCGCAAAGTGCGCACCGGCGGGACGTCCACCCGACACCACAGCACGCGAACCAAACGAACCGGCAACGGCCATTTCCTCGCGCTTGCTCGCGCGCCAGTTCTCGATCACGATAAACAGCACGCCGTACACAATGAGCGCCAGCGCCACGACGGGAGCGTTGTAGAAATGCTCCTCCATCCAGTCGTTGAGCGGCAGGCCGATCGCCGCCGCAGGAATGCAACCGAGCACAATCTTGCCCCACAGCACCCAGGTGTCGCGACGGCCCTCCTTGCCCTTGCTGGGCGAGAACGGGTTGAGCTCGTGGAAAAACAGCACGCAGACGGCCAGAATGGCGCCGAGCTGAATCACGACCAGGAACATATTCCAGAACGTCTCGCTCACGTTCATCTTGACGAACTCGTCCACCAAGATCATGTGGCCCGTCGACGAAACGGGCAGCCATTCGGTGATGCCCTCGACCAGGCCCATGAAGGCAGATTTTAGAAGCTCGATAATATCCAAAGGGACCCCCTCGTTAGACACCCGCCGGTAGATGTTCTGCGGACGATGCGGGCGATGTCCCATTATCAACCGTTGGCGGTGCGACCGCGCCTACCCTTACCAAAAAACTCGCCCGTTCACAGAATTGCGAGCAGTTAAACCGAAATCCTTGGGTATAACTGCAACAAGATAAAGTGTCCGGCGGTCAACGCACCCGCGCCCGCCCGACGCACGAGCCCCGCGCCCGTGCGATAGACCAAGCAGGAAACCATGAACGAGGGTTACACCAAGGTATTTGTTTCACTCGACGGTACTGAGCAGCAGGATTTTGTGCTCGCACGTGCCATCAAGGTCGCCGCGAACAACGGCGCCAAGCTGATTATCGGCCACGTTATCGATTCCACGGCGCTCGAGAGCGCCGGCTCCTATCCGGTCGATTTGGTCAACGGTCTGGAGGAGGCCTTTAAGAACTCCATCGAAAAGCAGCTCGAAGAGGCCAAGGCCAATCCCGATATTCCCGAGGTCGAGGTTATGATACGTGCCGGTCGTATTCGCGAGACGCTCAAAGACGAGATGCTCGACGTGGTCAAGCCCGACCTGGTGCTCTGCGGCGCTCGCGGCCTGTCCTCGATCAAGTATGCGCTTCTGGGTTCGATTTCGACGTTCCTGCTGCGCAATACCGACTGCGACATTTTGGTCGTAAAGTAGCGTTGCTCCCACCGGCCGCGGGGCCTGCGGGGTTTCCACGGGCACGTCCTCGCCGCGTTGCGGCTGCGGGATGTGCCCTTAGGAAACCCCTCCCGGCCTCGCGGCCTTCGCAGCCTTACTTCAGCGAGTTGGCTGATAAAAGATGGCGTGCCGCCCCGTTTGGGGCGGCACGTTTTGTTTGGGCTGCACGTTTTTGTTTTGGGAGATCCATTTGAGCCCCATAGTTATGTTCACGTTCGGGAACATAACGCCAGTTGCCTTAGCTAAGTTCACGTTCGGGAACATAGCCGTCCGCAGCGCAAGACGGCCCGGCTACTCAAAGTATTGGAACTTGTTCGTCGAGAAGGCGAACGTTACGACAAAGCCTTCGCCGGAGTCGGATGCCGCCGTGACGTCGATGCCCATCTTGGAGCATAGGCGCGCCACCAGGTAGAGGCCGATGCCCGTTGCGCGCTTGGTGGTGCGGCCGTTGTCGCCGGTAAAGCCCTTCTCGAACACGCGCGGCAGGTCTGCCGCACACACGCCGCAGCCGTTGTCCGCAACGGTGAGCTCGATGCGCTCGCTCGCCAGGCCCTCGTCCAGTAACGCGCCCGAAAACACGATCTTCGCGCCGTCCTCGCGCGCATATTTAATGCTGTTCTGAATGAGCTGGCCCAGGATAAACTCGAGCCATTTTTCGTCGGTAAAGACCTCGAAGTCGAGGTTCTCGCACACCGGAGCCACGTGCGCCGCAATGAGCTCGCGCGCGTTGGCCTTAATCGCACCCGTCACCAAGGTCTTAAGGTCCCAGCGGCGAATCAGGTAGTCGCGCTCCACGACTTCCGAGCGCGCGTAGTACAGCGCCTGGTCGATATAGCGTTCCACGCGAGCCAACTCGCGACCCAGGTCATCGACACGTGTTGGGTCATCTGCGCCGCCGTCGAGGTTTTCCAGAATCAGGTGAGCCGCCGCCAGGGGCAGCTTGGCCTCGTGGACCCAGCTCTCGATATAGTCGCGATAGTCTTCGGTCTGACGCCGGCCCTCGGCAACCTCGTCGCAGGCGGCTTTGCCCACCCGGCACAGGACCTCGTACTCGAGCTCGCCCTCGGCATAGGTTGGGCATTGCACCATCTCCTGCACCCATGCGGGACTCTCGAGCTCCTCTGCCGCGCGCTCCAACTGACGCAGAAAACGGCGACGGCGAGCGTACTCGATCACGATGCCGAGCATACCGAAGATAAAGGACACGCCAACCGCCACGACCACGATAGAAACGGGTGCGCCGGCGACCGTCAGCACAAAGCAGCTCAGCAGCACGCCGCACGTCCACACGGCGACGGGAAGCAGTGCATCTTTAAAGAACTTGCCAAACGACATAGCCGGCCCCTAGACCGAATAGCCTTGGCCGCGATGCGTCGTCAAATACCCCTTGATGCCGTTTTTTTCGAGCGTGGTGCGCAGGCGGTTGATGTTGACGGTGAGCGTATTGTCGTCCACGAAGGCGTCGGAGTCCCACAGGTCCTGCATGATGGCCGAGCGCGAGACGATCTTGCCCGCGCGGCTCAGGAGCAGCGAGAGAATGCGCAGCTCATTTTTGGTGAGCTCGGTGCTGTCGCCGGTCGCCGTGTTGGTGACCATAGAGCGGGCGAGGTCGAGCTCCAGCCCCTTGTGGACGAGCGTGCTGCGCTCGCCTGACGCCGCGGTGCGACGCAGCAGTGCGTTGATGCGCGCCACGAGCACGCGCGCGCTATAGGGCTTGGGAACAAAGTCGTCCGCGCCGAGCGTCATGGCCATGACCTCGTCGATCTCGGTCGTGCGCGAGGTGAGGACGATGATGGGGACCTCGGATTCGCGGCGAACCTCGTGGCAGATATGCTGGCCGTCCTTGACGGGAAGCGTGAGGTCGAGCAGCACCAGGTCGGGCGCGGCGGCGAGAATATCGCGCGAGACATGCTCGAACGATTCGCAGGCCTCGATTTCAAACCCGGCGCGGGCAAGGATGTCGACAAGCTCACGACGAATGGGCTCGTCGTCCTCAACGATATAGATTAGCGCCATGGATTCCGCTCCCCTCTTGGTTGTCTTGCCACCATTATGGCTGCGAAACTGCAGGTGCGCGCCACGCACGTCGCCAAGGTGACAGAACTGTTCGCGAGCGGGGGCGTTTTGTCCGCCTCGCACTCGCAGCGGTGGCGGGAACCAAAATGATTCTTTAATCCCCGTCCCAGAATAATCATTTAGCGGCGGGCGCGAAGCTTTTCGTAGCCGTCGGCAAAGAAGGCGACCGTCGCGGCATCAGACTCGGCGGCGTCGGCGTCGGTGGCAGGCACCACGCCGTGCTCGTCGCTTACCAGGAACAAGGCGCAGTTGAGCTGTGCGGGAATGTCTACGCGCGTGACCGGGATGCCCTTGGTCTGGGCCAGCTGCTCTATGAGCGTCGCCGTGCCACACAGGCACTCGTCCGCCGGCGCCACAAAGGCCAGCTCGCCGTTGTTGACGGCAGCGAGCAGCTCGGGCGCCACGCCGGTTTCGTCGGCCTCGGAGCGGGCCTCGGCGGAGCGGGCACGCAGCGCCTTGGCCGAAGTATCGGCCAGCGGCTCGTACTCACCCACCGTCATGGCGGCATTGCCGTTAACGTCGATCACCAGCATGAGCACGCCGTCGTGCGCGGTGTAATCGCCCTCGGCAAGCGACCACTCAACGTGCTGCTTGGCCCAGCTGAGCATGTTATGGGTAAGCGGCTCGCCCTGCACCAAGCGCTCGGACAGCGCGCGAATGTGACGGTTGAGCATGGGCACCTTTTTGTTGGACATGCGCCAACGGCAGATAAGCGCGGGCTTGTCGAGCGTAAACTTCTCGACCGCCTCCTGATTGGCGCAAAAGTCCTCGTACGCACGCTGGTCCTCGGCATTGCCAAACAGCTCTGCATCATCAATCTGGGGCATGGTCATACCTTTCGTGTTAGTCATTCCGTCCTCTTATACCAAAAAGACGGCCCTCCAAACGGAGCGGCCGTCTTTTGCAGAGATTATTTTGACGATATGGTCAGGCGACCGAACAGTTTAATGGGATAGAGAAACATCCCATTAAGGGTTTTCCAAGTGCCCGAGATTGCCCCGAAAGAGGAGCGCCGCGTACTAAATGTACGCAAGCGACGGTTTGAGGGGCAAGGTCGGGTGCTTGGGAAAGCCTCTAGTGCCTAAAATGCCTGGCTCCGGTGAAGACCATCGCAATACCATGCTCGTTGCAGGCCTGGATGCTCTCGTCATCGCGCTTGGAGCCGCCGGGCTGGATGATGCAGGTCACGCCGTGTGCGGCAAGCACGTCGACGTTGTCGCGGAACGGGAAGAACGCGTCGCTTGCGCAGGCAAAGCCGCCCTTCTCCACGCCCTCGCGCTCGCAGAAGTCCTCGGCGCGCTCGCAGGCAAGCAGCGCAGAGTCAACGCGGTTGGGCTGACCAGGGCCCATGCCAATGCCGGCCTTGCCCTTGGAGACCAGGATGGCGTTGGACTTGACGCCCTTGCAGACCTTCCAGGCAAACTCGAGCTCGGCCATCTCAGCGTCGGTGGGCTTGCGGTCGGTGGGGAACGTGAAGGTCGCGGGATCCTCGGTCACGTGGTCGACCTCCTGCACCAGCATGCCGCCGTCGATGGAGCGCAGCTCCACTTGGGCACCGTGGTCCACGCCGCCGGTAGCCAGCACGCGCAGGTTGGGGCGCTTGGCCATGCGCTCGAGCGCCTCATCGGTGTAGCTCGGGGCGATGATGACCTCGACGAACTGCTTGTTCTGGTCGGCGAAGTGCTCAACCAGCTCAAAGGGAACCTCGCGGTTGCAGGCGATGATGCCACCGAAGGCGCTCTTGGGATCGCAGGCAAAAGCGCGGTCGTAGGCGGACGTGATGTCCTCGGCAACGGCGGAACCGCAGGGGTTCTGATGCTTGAGGATCACGCAGGCCGGCTCGTCGAACTCGCGGACCAGGTTCCAAGCGGCGTCGGCGTCCAGATAGTTGTTGTAGCTGAGCGGCTTGCCCTGGATCTGCTCGGAGCCCACGAGCGGGAACTGAGAGCTCGCGGTGTTCTCGCAGCCCTCGGCAAAGCGATAGACCGTGGCCTTCTGCTGCGGGTTCTCGCCATAGCGCAGGTCGTCGACCTTTTCCAGCGAGATCTCGAGCTTGGCAGAGGTGTCCGCCACGTCGCTTGCCTGGGCGGCAAGCCAACGGGAGATAGCCGTGTCGTAGGCGGCGGTGGTCTGGTAGACCTTCACCTGCAGGCGACGACGGGTGGAAAGCGTGGTGCAGCCACCGGTCTCGCGCATCTCGGCCAGGACGGCATCATAGTCGGCCGGGTCGGAGATGACGGTAACGCTCGCGGCGTTCTTGGCGGCAGAGCGCAACATGGAGGGGCCACCGATGTCGATGTGCTCGATGGCATCCGCAAAGGTGACCTCGGGGTTGGCGACGGTCTTCTCGAACTCGTACAGGTTGACGACGACCAAGTCGATCAGCTTAATGCCGTGCTGAGCGGCCTCCTGCATGTGCTGCTCGGAATCGCGGCGGGCCAGCAGCGCGCCGTGAACCTTGGGGTGCAGGGTCTTAACGCGGCCGTCCATCATCTCGGGATAGCCCGTGAACTCCTCGATGGGGGTTACGGGAACGCCCGCGTCCTCGATGGCACGAGCCGTGCCGCCCGTAGAGATGATCTCGACGCCAAAGTCATCGACCAGCGTCCGTGCGAAATCGACGACACCCGTTTTATCGGTAACCGAGATCAACGCGCGTGCGATCTTCACATCAGATCCCATGCAGTCCTCCTGTCTGGTACGCCGCCGTGCTCTGTGAGTCGGTGATACGTCGATCTGCAGCGCTCGCGCAGCGGCATTGAAAATACTGATTCAATGTAGCGCATCGAGCGCATCGATGCACCCCGCAACGGGCGCATGTGCAGAAAAAGTTTGCGCGCGGAGGGGATGGGCACGGCACCGGGCACGGTGAGTTCATGGAACACAGGGGCACCATAATTAGATGCCAATAGCGTGGTAGAACTGTGCTCGATATGCATCCGCAAAAGAAAGAGGCACCATGGTCTCGCGGGTTCTCTACCGACCGTTTGATACCGAAGACTTCGACGCCATCGCGCTGATTCTGCGGCAGCTTTGGCATAACAATTCGGATAACGATGAGTACAACCGCCTTGAGGCCGCGTGCGACCTCGCCTATTGCCTTTCGTCATCGACGTTTTCGCAGGTTGCGGTGATTGACGGCGAGGCGCGCGGCATTGCGCTTGCACGCGCAGGACAGAGCTCCGGCGCCACCGTTAAGGAACATTGGATGGATACCGAACGCGCGCTGCTTTCGCAGATGCGCGAGCTGGAGCCCGATGTCTGCGCCGAGTATCTCTCGTTTGTGCGCGCCACCATTCGAACCAACAACCGCCTGCTCGAGAAAAGCCCACTGCCGCATGACAATGAGGTCACGCTGCTCGCCGTCGACCCTGACGTCCACGGCCTGGGCGTGGGATCGGTGCTGCTCGACGCCGCAATCTCACATCTGTCCTCGTGCGGGGCGACCAGCGCACACCTGTATACCGATTCCAACTGCTCGTGGAAGTTCTACGAGCTGCACGGCTTTAAGCGCACGGCCACGCACCGCGCCAACCGCGAAGAGCGCCGCCACGACATGCCGCGCGAAAGCTTTCTCTACGAACTCGACCTAACAGCCTAAACCCGGCAGTTAGGGACGTTCCTCTTGTGCCGGCACTCCGGGACACCCCTTGGCAGCAACCGCACCTAGTCATTGGGGACGTTCTTAAATGACTAGTCGCTGGGGACAGTCTTCGTAGGTAGCGCGTAAAAAGGGGATGGGCTTTCCCCGACGGCTGTCGAGAAAAGCCCATCCCATAATTTACGACCGTTAGAACGTTCCGCCGCCGCCTCCGCCGACGCCGCCGCCTCCGCCGCCCGAGAAGCCGCCACCACCGCCGCCACTCGAGCTATCGGGGCTCGAAGCCAACTCGCGGATGGTCTCGTGATACACATCGTTGAACGAATCGAGCGGAGACTCGTTGCCGTAGTGATGGTAATACCACCAGTAGCAGGGGTAGTTGTCGTAGAAATCGTCGCTGTTGCGCAGGTCCGCAGGCACGGCCTCGGCCAGCTGTCGCAGCACTTCTTTCGAAACGCCTAGGGCAACGCCCATCACCAGCAGCTTGTTCCACAGCACCAGATCGCCCGGGACGGCTTCCTTTAGGCGTGTGAAATCCTCGAGCCAATGCTTGAGCGCCTTGCAGCAAGCCGCCACCTCGGCGCCCTCCGGCGTGTAACGGCGGAAGGTGCAGCTCAGGACAAAGCCCACGATCGTGACGGGGATCGAAATCATAGCGGCACCGACGTTGGCGTCCGCAAAGTCGGTATAGAACAGAGAGCCCAAAATGCCAAAGACAATGATGATGCCGAGAACCAGGCCGGCCACCATCGCGATAGTGCCATCCGATGCGATAAACTCGCGCTCCTCCAGCTTGCCCTTAACCGTGCTCTGATAGTCCTCGAGCTTGTCGCCAACAGATTCAGTACGCTCGCTGGCATACTCCTCCAGCTCGCTAAACGTGCGCGAACGGACGCCGTCTTTATCGGGCTTAACGCCAGCGAAGAAGACCTTGAGCACGTCGCGATCGATGCCGTCCTTCTTGGCAGCCTTCCAGGCCTCGTCGGTCACTGTGATGCGATACGTCTGCTCCTCTTTTTCGCGACGGAGCAGACCCTTCTTCTTGGTCTCGGTCGCTTCTTCCAGCTTGATCACGCGGTCGTCGGTCAGCTTCATCAGCGTGGCGATATATGCCTGATCGGGCACGTCGTTCCAGCTCATAAGAGTTGCAAGCACCGCGGGATGATCGGCGGAGGGCACATCGCGGAAGTACTCGTCCTGGAAGAGCGGCTTGGGCTTGGGCCTGCGCAGCTTGAGCATCACGATTACACCGGTATAGGCAACCGCCACAACAACACACACCACGGCAATCGCGCTGGCAACCGCACGCGCGTGCTCACGGCGGGCGTTAGCTTCGTCGGCCCATTCCTTCTCTTCGCTCAGGATCGTTGACATGCGCTCTTCGCCCGAAGCGGCAAGCTGCGGCACCCAGTCGCTAGGGAAGGCGATGCGTGCCTCGGCGAATTCGCCCTGGTGCACGCAGGGAATGGTATAGGTGACCATGGGCTCGTCCTCATCGAGCGACACGTCGCCCGTCAGCGGACCATGGCCCCATGCGCGGAAGTTATCGCCCTTGACGGCCACCGTCCCGGCAGCGGCATTCGCGAAGCACACTTCCATCTCGACGTCATCGGAATCCGCAGACCAGCCGTCACCCACGAACTTCCAGTAGAGCTCGGCGGTATCGGCCCAGTTCATAACCGCACCGGTCATGGTGTAGCTCACGTAGTAGATTGCGCTGTCGCCGCTCTCGTGAGGGCTGAACACCTTAATCCTTACGCCGTCACCGGTCTGCTCGACCGTGTAGACGCCAGAGTCGCCCTTGTTCGCGCTATTGACTTTGTTAAACGCGGTGTCCTCTTCCTCGACACTCAGCACGTCGACGCCCGCCGTGCCGCCCTGCTGGTTGGAGCCCGTATTGATCTCCCAAAACACGCCGTTGATGTCGTCGTCGAAATCAAACTGGCGTCCCTCGACAACGGTCAGCGATCCATCGGCCTCGACCGTGGCACTGATGTAGGTTTGGGTCATGGAATACCCGTCGGCACGTGCAACGGCGGGCAACAGCAGCAGCGCGCACGCGACGAGCGCGCAAATGGAAGCAAATCGCGCAAACGGGCAGCGCTGCCGACAGGTCTTGGCAACGGGGGCGTTCATAGGCACATCCTTTGTCTGTGATACCAGTAGCGTCATTGTCCCACGTTTGCGGGTTCATGTGACGAACATCTAGGTCAGCGGAGTATCAAACGGGACGAAAGTCACGCCCGCGGCCGGCACCTGGGGACGTTCCTTATCTGCCGGCAATCTGGGACACTCCTTGGCATAGCCCGCTCCGGCAATAGATACCACTTCATAGCTCCGTCACAGGTGTAGCGGCTTTGTGTGGGCGCGGCGTGAGCCGATTAAGCCGGCGAGCGAGGGGCATAAAGCAGTTGAGCGAAAACGGTTTGCCCCTTTGCCGTTCGCTTGAGGATTATGTCCCCCTTTTCCGCGGAAACCCCGGCAGTTGCGAAGAGCTGCCGGGGTTTCTGTCGTTTGAGGGGTTGAAGGGGCTGAGCTTGGGGCGGTAATCGAGGTGTTGAGTCGGTGCCCGCCGCGCACAACACGCAGCCTCGGCAACTCGCGAGCATCGACGACGCCCCCTCACCTCACCCCGCGCTATACTCGTCCGCATGGATATCAACGCATGCAACATAGCAACACCCGCCGTGGCCATGTCGACGGCGCCCAACAGCAAGCTCGCTCCCGCCCTCGCGCCGGTCGTGGGCCGCTTTGCCCCGTCGCCCTCGGGCCGCATGCACTTGGGCAACGTGTTCAGCTGCCTGTGCGCATGGCTTTCGGCCCGCAGCCAGGGCGGCAGCATCGTATTGCGTATCGAGGACCTGGACGATCGCTGCAAGCGCCCGGAACTTGCCGCCCAATTGATTGACGACCTGGCCTGGCTGAGGCTCGAGTGGGACGAAGGCCCCTACTACCAGCACGATCGTCTAGACCTGTACGAAAGCGCCCTGCGCCAGCTACAAGACGCCGGCCTCACCTATCCCTGCTTTTGCACGCGCGCCGAACTCCACGCCGCGAGCGCGCCGCACGCGAGCGACGGCACGCCCATCTACCGCGGCGCCTGCCGAGGCCTTTCTGCCGAGGAGGTTGCCCGCCACAGCATCCTGCGCGCTCCGGCCACGCGCCTGCGTGTGCCCGACGTCAACGACCTCGCCGGCGACGTGATCGAATTCGTGGACCGCACGTACGGAGCCCAATGCGAGGCACTCGCCACCGAGTGCGGCGACTTTTTGGTGCGCCGCAGCGACGGCGTGTTTGCCTATCAGCTGGCCGTGGTGGTCGACGACGCTGCCATGGGCGTCACCGAGATCGTACGCGGATGCGACCTGCTTGGTTCCACGCCGCGCCAGATCTATCTGCAACATCTGCTGGGACTGCCCACACCGCGCTACGCGCACATCCCGCTGCTCATGTCGCCGGACGGCCGCCGCCTTTCCAAGCGCGATCGCGATCTGGACCTGGGCGAGCTCCGCACCCGCTTTGGCACACCCGAGGCACTGTTGGGATGGCTCGCCGGGCAAACAGGCATCGCGCCGGACACCACGCCGCGTACCGCCGAGCAGCTGGTCGAGCACTTTAGCTGGGACGTCATCCGCGCGCATCGGGAGAACATCACCATAATGGCCGAGTAACCAAACGCCCCGCCCCCTTCACTACCCCCCCCCCGACGAGTGCGTAATTTTGTATCTTGTTATGTACGGAATAGTTC